>JANMGZ010000403.1:0-8355 GCA_031374905.1 Dolichospermum sp. OTE_70_metabat_362_sub | reverse complement strand
CGGAAAAACGATGTTAGCAAGGCGGTTACCTGGGATTTTACCACCTTTAAGTTTTTCTGAATCTTTGGAAGTAACACGCATTCATTCTGTGGCTGGATTGTTGAAAAATCGGGGTTCTTTAGTTAGAGAAAGACCTTTTCGTAGTCCGCACCATTCCGCATCTGGGCCATCTTTGGTTGGTGGTGGCACTTTTCCCCGTCCTGGTGAGATTTCATTATCTCACAGAGGTGTACTTTTTCTCGATGAATTAACAGAATTTAAAAGAGATGTTTTAGAGTTTCTGCGTCAACCTTTGGAAGATGGTTTTGTGACCATTTCTCGAACTAAACAATCTGTCACTTTTCCTGCCCAATTTACATTGGTAGCTAGTACAAATCCCTGTCCTTGTGGTTATTATGGTGATACAATTCAAGGATGTACTTGTTCACCTCGACAACGGGAACAATATTGGGCAAAATTGTCTGGACCGTTAATGGATAGGATTGATTTGCAAGTAGCAGTAAATCGTTTGAAACCAGAGGAAATTACCCAACAACCAACAGGAGAAACATCGAAATCTGTAGCCAAACGAGTAGAAAAAGCTAGAGAAAAAGCTGTAATTCGGTTTCAAAAAGAAGAAGATTTACAATGTAATGCCCAAATGCAAAGTCGTCATTTACAAAAATGGTGTAATTTAGATGATGCTAGTCGGACTTTATTAGAAGCAGCAATTAAGAAATTAGGGTTATCTGCAAGAGCAAGCGATCGCATTCTCAAAGTAGCACGAACTATAGCAGATTTAGCAGGAGATGAAAATCTCCAACCCCAGCACGTAGCCGAAGCAATTCAATATCGAACAATTGATAGAATGCAATAATATGAATACTTGTATGCACTTGCATAAGACACATCACAAATCCGCTCTTCTTTGCGACTCTGGGTGAGACAAAAACTAAAAAAACGGAGAGGGGGAGATTCGAACTCCCGGAAGCTTTCACTTCACCTGATTTCAAGTCAGGCGCAATCGACCACTCTGCCACCTCTCCAAATTATTTGCCAGAATTGTGGAATACAAAAACTGACAAGTAATATTATAACATATAACTACAAAATTGGCACTACTGAAACCGAAGAATTATAAAAAACTTCCTCGGCAGCTATCTGGAAGTCCTGACCCACCCAAACTAGAGAAGCCTTTGTGACTACACCATCCTCCAAAGAAACCAGAGAAAAATTCCGTAACTTCACCCCGTCTTGCTGAATAATTCGGGGGACAGTGGCAGCATTTAAGTAAATAGTTCCTTCTGGACTTCTAAACACAGCCTTCCTTTGCAACTTCTTAGTATGGCGTAGAGTTCGGTGCATATGACCAAAAGCCACTAGAGAAACCCTTTTCTTGAGGTTGAGACTTTGAGAAATTGCCTCAGCGAAATCAGGATCACCAAAATCACCGCCAATAGGATGCCAATCTTTGCCACAAGGGTCTTCAGCGCGATCGCCTAAACCACTCGGTCCATTGTGTCCTAAAAAAATAATATTTTCACAAGTAACACTTTTTACTACCTTAACAATTTTATCTGCGGACTCCTCCAAACTAGAGACACCATAACGTTCTTGACACATTTGGGCAAATCGCCATTCGGGTCCTCCCCAGGTAAAAGGACGACCACCCACCACAGTTAAATTCCAAGCCGGAAAATCCAACTTACCATAACCGACTTGGGCAGATCCTAATAAATCGAGTTGTTCCTGTACCCAGTCTTCCTTGGTGCGGTCATAGGGACATTTTTTGCGTCCCCATTCAGTCGCCGAGTACCAGGCATCGTGGTTGCCCATTACCGCTGCTTTGGGAAGATCCAGGGAAGCGATCGCTTTTACCACTTCCACCGACTCATTCCCGAAATCTCCAACAAATAGCGCCAAGTCAACATCGAGATGCTTGAGCGCTATGCCATCTTCTACTTCCCATTGGTCGTGAACATCGCCAATTACAGCAATTTTCAAGGTTATTGATTGAGTTTTCTGACTGGTCATGCCACTTTAAAAAGCCGGATATCTCCAGGATATGAAACTTCACCGGATTTGGATATAAATTGCTAATATCAATCCCTAACTATTTTTGGTGAAAACTACTATAATTAAATTCACAAGGTAATAATTTGTAATTAAAAGCAGTTTTAAATTGTGTTTACAACTACACTTACTCAACCAAAATCAGGCATTCTCCCAGTAGATTTATTTGCGGCTATTGAGGACTTAAAAACCGAACTCAACGCAGTGATATTAGCCCACTACTATCAAGATCCTGATATTCAAGATATTGCCGACTTTATCGGTGATTCCTTACAATTAGCCAAAGCCGCGGCCAATACCAAAGCCGATGTAATTGTGTTTGCCGGTGTTCATTTCATGGCTGAAACCGCGAAAATCCTCAACCCTGATAAATTGGTGTTGTTACCAGATATTAATGCAGGATGTTCTCTCGCAGATAGTTGTCCTCCCCAGGAGTTTGCAGAATTCAAAGACGCACACCCCGACCATTTGGTAATTTCCTATATTAACTGCTCTGCCGAAATCAAGGCTATGAGCGATATCATCTGTACCAGTTCCAACGCTGTGAAAATTGTCCAGCAAATACCCCAGGAACAACCGATTATTTTCGCCCCAGATCGGAACTTAGGACGGTATGTAATCGCACAAACCGGACGGGAAATGCTGTTATGGCAAGGTAGCTGTATTGTCCATGAGACTTTTTCAGAAAAGAAAATAGTCCAGTTAAAAATTACACATCCTTACGCAGAAGCGATCGCTCACCCAGAATGTGAAACCAGTGTCCTCCGTCACGCCAGTTATATTGGCTCTACAGCCGCCTTACTTAATTATTGTCAAACCAGTCCTAGTCAAGAATTTATCGTGGCTACAGAGCCAGGAATCATTCACCAGATGCAAAAACTAGCACCTGACAAACACTTTATTCCCGCACCGCCCCAAAGTGATTGTAACTGTAACGAATGTCCATTTATGCGGCTAAACACCTTAGAAAAGCTGTATTTAGCTATGAAGAACCGCACTCCAGAAATTACTTTACCAGAAGAACTCCGTATAGCAGCACTGGGACCCATGCAACGAATGTTAGAAATGAGCCGATAAATAGGGTGTGTACCAAAAAGGTTTTTGTCAGGAGTCAGGAGTCACCGAGTCGAGAACAAAAACAATACATCCTGTTCATCCTTAAATCCTGGGCATCCTAATTCTGACATATAGCCTTTTGTTACGATTTGCTCTTTTGGGCTTCTTTCTGGGCAGCCTCACTAAACTTTTTATATAACTTAGTTCTAATCTGTGCTTCTTGATAACGGCTGTGGCTAGGTGAAACCTGGCTCATTAAATCAGAAGCCCGTTGCCAATTAGCAGCTAATTCTAACCACTGAGTTGAAGTCATCGCTATTTTACTAGCAGCAGTGGCTTGGTTAGCAAGTCGCACAGATGCGACAAATGGATCATCAGATGAAATAGAAAGGCTTTGGCTAACAGGAAGATTTGACGATTCTGGAGGTTTTTGGTGGGTTGTTGGGGAAGATTGAGAACCTGTTAATGGTAAGAAATTTTTCAGTGGATTACCTAAGCGAACATCAAACAGCCATGCCAGTAAAATTAATGAAAATAAACCAGAAACCCATTTAACCAAAGTTTTCACTGAAATTTTGCCTTGATTGGGATTTCTCAGTAAAGATGGCGATTGGGCTAAAATAGGTTTTTTTGATTTGGTATAAACTTCAATTAAATCTGGAATTAAGCGCTTAAACAAATTTGGCTGGGATACTGTAATTTCCTCTGACCATAATAATTGATTATCAGCATCACGATAAATGTCCTCCAACCAAAGTAATTGCTCTTCTCGAACAATGCGACTATTAATCTTAACTCTGTGAATGTGACGTGGTGTAAGTGAGTCCAAAATTTCTTTAATTTTTGGCACTAAAATAGATTGTTCTAAGTGTGTTGCCGTAGCTGATTCACACAAAAGTTGTAAAACACCATTCGCAAAAACTGCTCTAGTTCTGACACCAGACATAACTAGCTTTTCATTCAAGACTTGAATAATCGCGGCAACGCTGCCCTGGTGAGCTTGCCAAGCGATATCATTGATCCGATCTACCATTTGATTTTTAGTGATAGCTCTTACACACCCTGATTTATTAATTAAGATAACTGAAGTTTAGGCAGAGAAAAAGGTGATTATTCAAAAGGCAGGAGGTCGAAGGCAGGAGGCAGGAAGAACCCACCCTTACTCATAGTGGGATTGAAGCAAGGACGCTTTATACTGCACTTCCTGCCGCTAGGCTAACGTGCTGCGCGTCTTGTCTATAATTCTTTCTTTAAACTGGGCTTTAAACCCAGAACTAAAGTTTTAATTGATACTTGTAACCTTCTGCCCCCTGCCTCTTAACTCCTGCCTTTTTGTAATTAGTAAACACTCTTGCCTCTTGCCTTTTTCTCACTAGCAACTTACGTTAATATACATTCAATTTGCATATATCAATTGTAAATTTGAGCAACTTTGTATTCTATTTGCTCCAGTGCAAATTGCCAAACTTGATATCCTGCGGGAGACAAATGTAATCCATCTGTAGTTAATTCAGAACGCAAGTTGCCATTAATATCCGTAAACCAATTATGAATATTCAGATAATTAGCTCCTCGCCTTTGGGCAATTACGGCAATTTGGGCATTAATATGACGAATGCGACTATTAGAGATGGTCAGGGAGCGCACAGGTAAAATAGATTGGACAATAATCTGACTAGTGGGATGACTCTGACGTAAGCTGTGAATAATCCGCGAGGAATTGACCAAAATTGACTTGTCAGTAGCGCCCTTGCGTAAATCGTTAATCCCAACCATTAAGTAAATTACATCTGGTTTAGTTGTTGCAAATGCCGACAATCTTTTAGAAACTCCCTCGGAGGTATCTCCAGATATGCCCTGATTTAGCCATAATTTACCCGTAGGTAGTCTGTCCTTGGGAAACCACAAACTCAAAGAATCACCGACTAAGATACTCAACCGATTTGTCCCTTGACCTGTGGTAATAGCTTTAGCTTCCATAGCTAACAGGCTTTTCCAGTCTTGATAAGTTAGTTTAAATGTTTTATTTAACTCCTCAAATGATTCTAAATTCTCCTCATTATCACTGCGTGTGTAAATTTGACCCGTCCTGAGTGATGCCAATCTTTGCTGATAAAGTTGATTACCAGATACAGGTGATTTAGTTTTAGTTGTTTGGGAATTGAAGTTAAATGATGATTGTACTGGCGCTGATAACCCCTGCCGTCTAAATTCTGATAACAGAATTCCCAAGCTGGGCAGATTTTTCCCGATAGTTAATAATTGTTCGGGTGAGGATAAAGCTTTTCCAGTGAATTTTGGTAACAATGTCTCAATTTTGCCAATGCCCTCCTCTACTAGAGAAGACTTTTCAGTTTGACTACTAAATTCAGGTGCAGCAATTTGACGGGGAGAATTTTTTTCACTCTCATAAGCTTGGAAACCCTCAGCTAAATCCAATAAAGATAGAGAATCTTTTGGAAGATTAGCTATTTGGGGAGGTGTTGATGTTGGTATTACCAATCCTGTTAATAAACTTGCAGCCAACAGATAAGGTTCACTCATCGTTGTTTTGTTCCTTGTGCGTATTCACTACTTTTCCTTTTGACAGCCTTAATTAAGTGAATTCAGGAAGATTTCAATTTCTTTGTGTACTGCTACTTCACAATATTTAACATTCGTCCAGCAATGTAATGGCATCAGATCCACTGACCTGTCAGCTATTCTCTATAGGTAGGATTAGAAAATACTATTTTTTGGGATTTAAAATCTTCAAAAACTTACCAGATAAGCTTTATGGCTTTTTATTCATCTATCTGTCACCGTTTTTTTTCAATCTCCTATTCGTGAAAAATTTACTAAATTTTGGATTTCATACTTTTGGGGGATGACAATTACAGATTAATTGTGATTTAAAACATAAGTAAAATTAATAAATAATTATCTCAGTATTAATATTTGTCGGTAAAATTTTATAAATAAAAAGCTAGAATATCTAGTATACAAAGACTATAGAGTAAATTGTTTTTATTAATATCTATGTTTATTGATACCTACTGATTTAAAAATTTTACTATTAATACAAACAAAAATATGTAACTTTACTCTGTAGTCTGTAAAACAGAGTTGTGTGTAGCAAAATAAGTAAATCGTGGAAGTTCTTGCTACAAAAGAGTTATGTCCGTCGTCGAAAAGTTAGATTGGCAGAATTATTAAGTCTGTTTGCTATTTATAGTCTGGATTAGACAGATAAAGATTTATCGAAACTAAAGTAGATCAGTTCAGGGAATGTAGAATAACTTCGCAAAAAGTGCTACTATTTATCCGAAGTCATTAATGTTTCCTTTTATCCCGTGGCTAGAGCTAGTACAGCAATCGGTGTTAGTCCCATCATTAAGGAGATTGTGCAAAAACAGGCACATTCAACTCGCTTAACCTTGAAAGAGGTTATTCTCATGGGAATGTTGGCAATTGATAAGTTAGATGATCAAAGTTGCCAAGAATTGGCAGATCAAGTTCATCAAATGCAGGTTAATGGTGAAATCTAAAACTGTTGGCAAGAGTCTAAAATTCAAAGTCTCTAGCCTTCAGTTCACAAGCTAAAAGATAGCAATTTCCCATTAAATAATTCTCATTCAGTTCTAAACCTAACCAGCGATGTTGCTAATTTTCAGCAATAAGTCCAGTTGTGTTAGCACCAGCAAAGGGATCTAATTTGAGATGCCCTTTATCTCTCAAAAACTTAATAAAAAACTCAGCGAAAGCTTGAGAAACCGTTATGGATAAGGTTTAATGCCTGTCTGTTTACAGTGATGAAAATAGGCAGTATTAGACTGGATATGGGCATTTTTCTACAAATTTAGGAAAATTGCCCCTGATGGTTCTTTAAGAATTCATCAGAAATATCATCTCTGATTCATAAAATATTTTAGCCTTATAGCCATTTTTGAGTAATTTTGCATACTCTGGCTATAGGGCTTTAATATTTTTCAGTTATTTTTTTGAATTCTAATTTTACAAATATTCTGACTTCTAACGCGGTGAATTTTTATATTTAGTATTAGTGGTTGTGAGTTAAAGAGTTTGACAAGAATAGTTAAAAAATAAGAATTTAAAATAATGCCATTATCGCAGCGGGAGAACCCGAACCTCCTCTTAATCTGAGGATTCCAATGATTAAGGTAATACCTTGGGGTGGTAACTGATCTAAATTGGTGAGATTTTCGAGAACAATTAGCGAGCGCTCTAAAAGCAAACAATTAATAGTAAAATTGGTATCTTGTCCAGAATCTACACCGTGAGTATCAGTGCCTACTCCAGTAATGCGCCTGTGTGTAATTAAAAACTCACTTGCATCATAGCCAAAACCAGGAAAGTGCATTTTTCCGTCTTTATCTTGGTTAAAAAATGCCTGATGATTTAACCATTTTTCTTGCCAACCAGTATATAGGATCACTAAACTGCCAGTGGGAATTTCTCCAAATTCACTTTCCCAAGCTTGGATATCACTAATAGTCAAGACATAATCAGAATTTATTGTGGCTTGTTTGCAAATATTAATAACTACAGCAGGTAATATTAATGATGATGCTGGGTATTGGTCAATACTTACACCGTTTACATAAAAACTATTGGGGGCGTTAATATGAGTGGCGCTATGTTCTCCCAAAGAAAAGCGTCGTAGGTAATAACCATCATCTTGAATTTCCGCAACACTGGTAAATTCCACAGGCGGATCACCAGTCCATTTAGGCATATCTATATCAATCACATGACTGAGATGGATAACGTGCGAGTAACTTATATTACTGGATTGTTGAGAATTTTTGCTAGTCAAAGGGATTTATTCCTGAGTTTGAGACATTCTAACAAATAATCCCCCAAGCCTTTTCACTTCAAGGTAGTTGGGGGGAATTTTAATGTTGCAGCAAAAAGTGAATTTAATATTAGTGAATACCAAAAAAGTTAAGCTTCAAATAAGGAAGCGTTAATTTTACATAAATTTTCTCAAAACCATGAGTATGATAAAGATGATAAACTAATGATAAAGTAAGGTTTACATTAGAATTTACCTAGAATCCAAGCCAGAAATTATTTTCATATTTTAAAGAGTTAACCAGTAAATGACTACAAATAAAATTACACTTTCTCAGTTAGAAAGTTTCTTAATGGGTGCTGCGGATATTCTGCGGGGGAAAATGGACGCATCAGAATATAAGGAATATATTTTTGGGATGCTATTTTTAAAGCGGATGTCTGATGTTTTTT
>JANMGZ010000353.1:0-4724 GCA_031374905.1 Dolichospermum sp. OTE_70_metabat_362_sub | reverse complement strand
CTGCTTCTCTGCAATCTCCTCTAGTTTTTACAGGTTTTGGGTCTTTAGTTCGCAATTTAGAACGATTAACCACTTTGTTAAATACTGCTCTTAAACATGATTTATTGAGTCAGCAACACTTAAATAAAATTCGGGCTTACCAAAGCAATGTGGCTGTAATGTGGTTGTTTTCCAAAGGAATGATGGTTCCCACAGGCAAATTTATTGCCCCCCAATTGGTAAATTCGATGCTGAATACTTTCTTTGGGTTATTAACAGATGAAACTCCAGAAATAACTGATAATTTCATTAAAGATCGTTGTGATTGGTTTACCTTTAATCGTCTAGCTTTGAAAGCAGCTATCAAAAATCCCGCCTTATTACTGTGGATTTGGCAACTAGCTGGTTGGAAAGATTTATTACGTTGGGTTGGTAATTATGTTAGCTTTACTCGTCATGCTGTAGTTAGTTTGATGTTAGGAAATTGGTTTCCGCAATTCTTGAGGTGGAATCAATCTTGGTTAGAAACTCACTTTCCAGGATTATGGTTACAATTGTTAGTAATTAACTATGGAATTACTACAGGTAAACCCCGATTACCGCCAGCATTACCTTAGTTTTATCTATTATCAAGTAATTGGGGATTATCAAACTTCTAAAATCCTTAATTTCACAACTTTTTGATGTTCAACTCTATATTATTTTGTAGGTTGGGTTGACGCAAGGAAACCCAGCCTACAATAAATGTTGTTTTACATAAAGGAAAAAATAGAGCCATTTAATTTTGTCCAACTACTTAATAAATGTTTTGAGTGGCATTTTATGGAAACCAACCTAAAAAATGCGAGTGAAAACCTAAAACTTTAATTTAATTGTTGCATATACATATACAAATTTAGTAATTTCCAGGAAAATATGCCATAACATAAGCAGAGATACTATGATCATTAGGTGTCTATAGATGAAATATTCTCAGATTCAATTTAGCCAAAGTCATGCGGATATTGATCTTTACCAACTCCAACAACTGTTTAATCTGGCTGCTTTTTGGGCAAAAGAACGCAGTATTAAGGATTGGGGTATAGCTATTGCTAACAGTGAACCTGTTATTTCTATTTGGGATAGGGAATTATTAATTGGCTTTGCTAGAGCCACTTCTGATGGTATTTATCGCGCTACTATTTGGGACGTTGTTATTCATCCAGATTATCAAGGTAAAGGACTGGGCAGCAAGTTGGTAGAAACTGTTTTAAGTCATCCCCGAATGCAAAAGGTAGAGCGTGTGTATTTAATGACAACTCACCAGCAGGAATTTTATCAAAAGATTGGGTTTCAAGTAAATAACACAACGACAATGGTTTTACATAATCAGTCTAATTTTGATTCCTTTATGAGTGAAGAGATTTATTTTCAAGAGTCTCTATAGGCATGGATATTTGCAGTCTAGTTAATTGCGATCTTTCTTCTGCGTTGGTGGGGAAAGGCAAAATTTCTAATTTTCCTCCCATCAATTCTACTAAACTTTGATTCAGCGATAGTTTTATTCCTGGTGACAGAACTATATTTTTTTGAGTTGTCTGATTTTCAGATGTCATTAAATCTATAGATTCACTTGTAATTACTGTATGAGTGGGTACATCTAACCAAATATTTACCCAATTACCTGTAGATGGTAAATTGCTAGAAAAATAAATATTCCCCTCTTCCATTTGAGAAATTGTTGTATCTATCAAGTTTATTAATACTTGTTTGAGCCAATTGTAATCTGCAAAAATATAAATTTCTGGATCTATAGGTGATAAAATAAAAGGAAAATTACGGTTAACAGCTAATAAATAAGTTAAGTTATAAATTTCTTGGAGAAATTCACTTAATTGCCAAGTTTGAATATCTAATTTATTTCTACCAGATGCGATTTTAGAAACATGAAGAATTTCATCAATTAGTTTTAATAACTTGAGAGATTTTTCATGAGCTTGTTGGACAAATTCGCGCTCTTCTTCAGGATTTTCACATAAATCTGTCAAAATCAATTGATGTAAACCAATTATACTACCTAATGGCGATCGCAATTCATGGCTAATTCGGGCTAAAAAACCTGCTTGGAATTGACTCATTTCTCGCGCACCGTAATAGGCTAATCGAGTTTGTTTCAATTCTTGCAAAAGTTGGTTTTCTTGGTGTTTTAGAGAATTTTGAGCAGAAATAGCTACAGATTTTGATGGCTGGAGAAACAATCTACAAAAACCTATTCCTAATCCTATTCCTGCTCCTAAATATAACCAGTTATTAAAATTCATAATTATCTAATTTAATACTACCTTGTCGTAAAATCTGCCAATTGCTTCCCGTCCATTTAGCAACGGTGGAAGGTATTCCCAAACCTTTGTATTCTATTGATTCTAATGTTAAAACCTCTGGAAATTGTGCTTCTATTTCTGCTTTGGTTTCTAAAGGCAGTTGTCCTGATAAATTAGCGCTAGTTGTAGCCATTGGGCCAGTTTGTGCCAAAATAGTTTGAGCAATTGAATTATTTGGGACTCTAATGCCAATGGTAGTTAGTTCCACAGGGTTCATAACGGTGGGAATTTTGTCACTAGCTGGTAAAACTAAAGTTAATGCCCCTGGCCAATATTGATTAACAACTTTTTGCCAAATTTGATATTCTATTTCGCTACCTTGAACGTAATCCCATAAATCTTCAGCTTTTGCAGCCATTAAAATTAGAGGTTTATCAAAACTACGTTGTTTTGCCGCATAAATTAATTCTGCTTGTACAGGTATGGTAGCTAATGCGGGGACGGTATCTGTGGGGAAACTAATCAGTTTTCCAGCTTTAGCAGCTTTGATCAGGAATTCTATTGAAAGGTTCATAAATATATTTTGTCTGTAAAAGTGGAAGTTGAAAAATCCATTTTTCTCGGGATATTTGTTTAATTAAGATGATATTAAATAATCCAGAAGATCAAGTTATTGCTATGGATAAGTTAATAGGGCGGTTATCGCGTTTGATACAAGATGATTGAGGGCGCAGGCCCTGCGCCCCTACAGGCTTTACGATTTGCTAAGTGGATCTTACAAAGAGTATATACCGCTATATAAGTTTTCTTGAGTTCTTCATCGTTAAAGTTTTTGCCTTTTATTTGTGGATTTTATCATCAATTCACCTAGATTATCAGTTTTGTTTGTTTACCCGCATATCCTTTATTCTCCCAACTCTCCTCTACCGTGATTGTTAGCGATTAGTACAACTGAATACTGACAACCAATCACAAATAATGTTAAAGAAGGTTGAGGACGATAATTTATAGCTATGCCACGCAAGCTATCGGCTTAACTCGATGATATTAAAAGTTTTCAGGGTTAAGCCAGAAAATTGTCAGAAGTTCGCTATGGTATTGCAAAGAAACAGCATAATGTATTGATAATGCCATGAAGAAAACTGTTGAAGTCCTACCGGATGTATCGGCACTAGTCCAACGGGCGCTAGAATTGATTTTGTCTAAAGTAGAAACTGCTATTAGCGAACGGGGGCAATTTACCATTGCTTTATCAGGTGGCAGCACACCAAAACCGTTGTATGAAGCCATAGCTAATCAAAAGTTGCCCTGGGATAAAATTCATGTATTCTGGGGAGATGAGCGTTATGTTCCAGCAGATCACCCTGATAGCAATGAACTGATGGCGCGGCGTGCATGGTTAAATCAGGTTGCTATTCCATCCGCCAATATTCATGCTATCCCCACTTCATCTGCTAATCCAGAAGTGGATGCAGCTAAGTATAACCAGCATCTGCAAACATTTTTTAATTCTACACCTGGAAAATTCCCTGCATTAGATGTAGTTTTGCTAGGAATGGGTGATGATGCCCATACTGCATCTTTGTTTCCCCACACAGAAGCTCTCAAGGTATGCGATCGCCTAATAACTGTTGGTAATAAAGATGATAGTCTTCGCATTACTTTTACTTACCCATTTATTAACGCGGCTCGCAATGTAATTTTTCTGGCTGCTGGTGCTAACAAAAGACCAGCTTTAGCCCAAATTTTCGCGCCTGTAGCCGATAATTTTACCTATCCGTCTCGGCTAATTCAACCCCAAGGAGAACTTTACTGGTTGCTAGATACAGCGGCTGGTTTAGAACTCAAACACTAAGTATGATTCTTGAGATTTGGATGATTAAGAATCATTACCAATGATCAAATTGTTTTCACTCTAAGTAATTGTTAGCATCACCCGCTAAAGTTACTTATATGCTTGCCAGTAATATTCTTACAACGACCTTCACTAAGGCTTAAATCCATGATCGTCTGCCCTAATTGCAATCATCCCAACCCAGACGGCGCTGTTCAATGTGAAGCTTGCTATACGCCGTTACCAGCTACAGCCAATTGTCCTAATTGCGGAGCTACTGTCCAGTCAGATGCCGCTTTTTGTGGTCAGTGCGGTTATAACCTCCATTTTCACGCCGCTGCCGTAGTTGCCCCAACTAGTGCTGTTAAACCTGTACAACCAGCACCAGCAGTCGCGCCTGACTTAATGATGCAATTGTTACAGCCCGATGCTTTAGAAATTGCCACCCCAGCCAATCCTCCTGTTAGCGCTAATGTACCGCCAATAGCAGTCCCCGCACCTGCACCAATGGCTGTAGTTGAGGAACAAGCTGTTTATGTTCCCCCTATGGCACTAGAACCCGAAGTTTATATTCCCCCTGCGCTGACACCTCCACCTGCACCTGTAGCACC
>JANMGZ010000344.1:0-4065 GCA_031374905.1 Dolichospermum sp. OTE_70_metabat_362_sub | reverse complement strand
GTCTCGAAGACGAAACCCGCGAAGCCCGTCGTAGCACTAGCAAGCGAAAATGATGCTATTGCAGCATATATAGCTGTATTCTGCGTTAAAAAATGTTTATGTAGGGATAACAGCTATTCGTATCCCTACATAATCTATATTTATTGCTACATTATATATAAGTCCAAAAATATTAAAAATCTCATTGGGAACGGAGAATGCTTTTAACATGGAAATCCCACAACTAACTTCCCAACAAATATATCAAACAAATATGTCATTTTCTCTAGATCAGGGTAAAAAACAAAAAGCCTTGTCTAGAGTAATTGCCAGAATTCGAGAGTCTCTAGATATAGATATCATTTTTACAGTGACGGTAACTGAAGTCCGTCAATTACTAAATAGTGACAGAGTGGGAGTATTTCGTTTTGATCCTGACTTGGATTGTGAAGGTGAATTTATCTATGAAGATGTAGATAAAAAATGGGTTTCAGCATTATCAACCAAGCTACAATATCACTGTTTTACAGAGGATTTTGTCCAACTTTATCAAGAAGGAAGAATTGAAGTTATATCTGACATCTATCAGGAAAGTAGTAGTGATTACCATGTCAAAATTCTAGAAAAATTCCAAGTCCTTGCCAATATCACTGTCCCCTTAATGAAAGGTAAAAATTTATGGGGATTATTATGTATTCATCAATGTAGTGAACCGAGAGAATGGGCAGAAGCAGAAATTGAATTTGTACAATTAATTGCTGAACATTTGGGAGTTGCATTACAACAAGCTGATTATATAGAACAAGTTAAATTTCACTCTGCCCAACTGGCACAAGCAAAAGCTAGAGAAAAATCAGCAGAATGTCAGAAAACTATTGCTAAAACTGTTGAAAAGATTCGTCAATCTTTAGACTTAGAAAGCATTTTTCGTACCACCACCGAAGAACTCAGAAAATTACTAGATGTTGACCGTGCAGCTATTTATCGTTTCAATCCTGATTGGAGTGGTGAATTTGTGTTTGAATCTGTCGCTGAAGGTTGGGTAAACCTGATGCAAGAACAGTTACAACGACCAGAATTAGGTGATAACATCAGTGAATGTAAATTAAAAGATTTAGTTGAACCATTAACTGATACTTACCTGCAAGATACATCTGGTGGACGCTTTGCCAAAGGTGAAGTATACCGTGTTTGTGATGATATTTATAATTGTGGATTTACCGACTGTTATATCAAAGTTTTAGAAAGCTATGAAGCCAAAGCTTATGTGATTGTGGCAATTCTTTATAATCACAAAGTTTGGGGATTATTAGCAGTTTATCAAAATACTATTCCCCGTGATTGGCAAGAAGATGAAGTTTACTTACTCACCCAAATTGGTGGTCAATTGGGAGTGGCTTTACAACAAGCAGAATATTTACAAAAATTGCGAAAGCAAGGTGCAGAAATTAGCAAAGCAGCCGAAAGACAAAGAGCATTAGTGAATACTGTTGATAAAATTAGGCAGTCTTTAGATATTGATATTATCTTTAAAACTACTACTCAAGAAGTTCTCAGATTATTGGAAGTAGAACGAGTGGCAATTTATCGGTTTTATCCGGATTGGAGTGGTGAATTTGTCGCTGATTCTATTATAGATGGTTGGACACCAGTTATGAAACCTCAACCCGTAACTGAACGAGTGCTTCTACAAGAAATAAAAGCCGGAAAATATGCCAGGAATGAAGTTTTTGTTCCCATTTCTCAGGGTGAAAAACTGTGGGGACTGTTAGTAGCTTATCAAAACTCCCAACCTCGTTATTGGCAAGAAGAAGAAATCAATTTATTAGCCCAAGTGGGTGTACAATTAGGTGTAGCATTACAGCAAGCTGAATCTTTAAAACAGATGCAGATGCAAAAAGAAGAAATTGCCCAAACTTTGAAAGAATTGCAGATTACTCAAAGTAAGTTAATTCAAAGTGAAAAAATGGCGGGTTTGGGTCAGTTAATTGCTGGATTAGCACACGAAATTAATAACCCAATTAGTTTTATTTATGGAAATATTCCCTATGTTACTGACCATATCAAAGATTTATTAAATTTAGTGCGTCTTTATCAGAATAACTATCCCCAAGCGCCAGCAGAAATTCAAAATCAATCAGCAGAAATAGATATAGATTTCATTAATGATGATTTACCAAAAATGCTCAATTCTATGATGTGTGGAGCAGACCGGATTCGTCAATTAGTGCTTTCATTAAGAACTTTCTCACGGCTTGATGAAGCAGAAATGAAGCCTGTTGATTTACATGAAGGGATTGATAGCACACTTTCAATTTTACAACATCGGTTTCAAGCACAGGATAATACCCTAGCCATTGAAGTAATTAAAGAATATGGTGAATTGCCTGGGGTAGTTTGTTATGCTGCTCAAATGAATCAGGTATTTATGAATATTCTTACTAATGCTCTTGATGCGTTGAAAGAATCATTAATAGCAACCCCAAAAATTTGGATTCGTACAAAAGTTATAGATAATAATCATCTGCAAATTTCCATTGCTGATAATGGTTGTGGGATTCCCGATAATGTCCGCGATCGCATTTTTGAACCTTTCTTCACTACTAAAGAAATTGGGCAAGGTAGCGGGTTAGGATTATCCGTAAGTTATCAAATCATTGTTGAAAAACACGGTGGACAGATTAAATGTATTTCGGAATTTGGTCAAGGTTGTGAGTTTTTAATTGAAATACCAATACAGATGTCCAGGGAATAAATTCCCTGTCTAATAGCCAAAGTCGGTTAAAATCGACTAATAATAATTACAGCAGGAGTCAGGAGTAAAACTGGCTTTGTATATAGGTTTCAATTTAGATTGTGTACCTCCTAACTACGCAACCTGCTATATCTCTCTTATCTCTTCTCTCTTTGCGCCTCTGCACCTCTGCGCGAAATAAAATTCATTAATTAAAATAGAAAAAAATATACCTGTCTATAGCCAGAAACTACAAACAAGTACAATCAAAAATAACAGTAGTTTATTAAAAAAACAAAATTATTAGTCGTTATCCCATTCTTCACGTCCGATTAAATCGCCAATGCGATCGCGGAGTAAAAAATCACATTTCTCTAATTCACATTCCACACAAACCCACTCTCTAGCGGGAATGAACTGGCAAAGCGTATAAATGGGTTGCTGACGGCCAACCATTCCTCTTTCTACCAGCCGACGTGCTTCGTCTTGGATGACGTTTAGAGAGTAGTAATTGTAATTAATAGAAGGCACCGTATTTACACTCATGGTTTTTTTCTCACAAAATTACATCAAAATTACATTTAGATAGCGTTCCCGTTATCCACGAGGAACAAACACGGCAATAATTAAACCTGTCTCCAGGGTTTTGTAGTTTGCTATACGGAACTATTATCATTTTGACGCTATACACCTCTAAATTATCTAAAGAAATGTTAAGTTTGTCAAGAAAACATGACATTCATGGTATTTGAACTTCATCTTTCTAAGATAACAGCAGTTAAGTTTACTAATCAAACCTAGATATTTCTATTTTTTAACATTAATTTGTATAAAAACTATTAAAACCATCCTAGATTTGCTGTGACATTAACTGTATTAGTCTATGTTAGTTGATAGGTTTTTACATCTACCCTAAGACACAGGATTGGCAACACCCATAATTCTCTCCAAATAGGGAATAAAGGCATTGCTGATTATCTCTGTGTAGGTTGCTCAAACAAGCGAGAATTTGAAGATTTCTGGATATCTTTATCAGTTTGACATCAATCATTCAGCCATCTCTTCTGCTACCTCATCCACACTTGATAATGTCCGTTTTTGCTCCAGTTGGTTTAACAAACTCAGCACTTTAGTACCTCGTTCTATAGAACGATCTTCAACAAATATCACTTCTGGAGTGCGTCTTAATCTGACTCTAGCACCCAATTCACTGCGAACATAACCCGTAGCTGACTTTAAACCAGCCATTGTTTCCGTCTTAGCTTCCTCCGTTCCATAAATACTCACAAAGATTGTGGCGTGTTGTAGATCCCCAGAAACATCTACATCAGTAACACTGACCATTCCCATAC
>JANMGZ010000341.1:0-3083 GCA_031374905.1 Dolichospermum sp. OTE_70_metabat_362_sub | reverse complement strand
ATTAATTTTAAAATTATAACATCATTACATTGAGCGGCCGCATTATTTAACTGTGTTAACCATTCATCAGGCATTGTTAGTAAAAAAGCAGATATATCTGCTTCTAATATTTTTACTCCACTAGCAGATTCGATTTTTTCTGTTTGATAACATTGATTGTTATCAGATTCTTGAATAGGCACATCAAATGTAAATTTACTACCCACTCCTAAATTACTATTAACGTAAATATGGCCTCCCATTAGTTCCACATATTTACGACTAATAGCCAAACCTAATCCTGTACCTTGTTGATATTTACGGCCAATTTCTGTCTGTTCAAAGGATTGAAATAGAAATTTAATTTCTTCTGAGGCAATACCAAAACCAGTATCAGAAATTTCAAATATGAGTTTTTTCTGAATATGATTATTTTCTCCATCTTCTATGACTACACTTTGTTTTATTTGCAAATTTACCTGACCTTTTTCAGTGAATTTAATAGCATTTCCTAACAAGTTTAACAAAATTTGTCTTAACTTACCTTCATCTGCATAGATACACGTAGGAACATCAGGATCATAATCGAAGATCAATTCTAAACCTTTAGATTCTGCTTTTAATTTGATAAAATCATATAACACGTTAAGAAATTCATGCAAATTAAAACTGTAATTATTAAGTGTGGTTTTCCCAGCTTCAACTTTAGACATTTCCAGAATATCATTAATAATGCTGAGAAGATGTTCTCCCGCACGATTGATAATTTTTAGGTGTGCCTGATGTTCCATTGATAGGTTTCTATCACAACTCATAACTTGGGTAAATCCAAGAATAGCATTAAGAGGTGTTCTGAGTTCATGGCTCATATTCGCTAAAAATTCTGATTTAGCGTGATTAGCTGCATCAGCCGCTATTAGAGCATTTTGTAATTCTATAGATTGCTTTTGGGTCTGTTTTAGTAATTCAGCTTGCTGCAAAGCAACTCCTAACTGATTAGAAATTTGGACTACTATTTTTATTTCGGTTTCTTTCCATTGCCGGGGATGGGAATTTTGATAAATTGCCAGTAATCCCCAAACTTTGTGGTTATGAAAAATTGGGACAATAATATATGCTCTTGCTTGAAACTGCTCTAAGAGTTGTAAATAACAACTATCAAAATTAGCTTTATAGATATCTTCTATAGCTCGATAAATTGCTCCTTGACTATAAACTCCACCTTGAGTTTTTTGTAAATAAGTATCTTTTAATAAATTTAAATCATCATTAATATTATCATCATGGGCTGTACTATCAAAATCTTTAACTGTACAACGCTCATTGGCAAGAGAATTTTCTTGAAGTTTAGGGTTATTATTTTGTTCTTCCCATAAAGAAATCCATTCATTACCTACCGATTCAGCTATAAATTCTCCACTCCAATCAGATCGAAACCGATAAACAACAACACGATCACAATGCACAACTTGTCTGAGTTCCGATGTTGTAGCTGTAAAAATAGTTTTCATATCTAATGTTTGTCGAATTCTTTGAATTGCCTTAGCTAGGGCTTTTTCTCGTTCAGCACTTTCTTGTAAGGCGGCTTCAATTTGTTTATGTTCAGTGATATCTTCCTGAGAAAAACTTATGTGATAAGGTATATCTAATTCATTACGTAAAGATGCGCCCCGCATAAAAATCCAACGATAAGAACCATCTTTATGTTGAACGCGAAATTCTAATTCATAAGTAGGAATTTTATTTTCTAAGTATTCATTTAAAGTTGAGATAACTTTTTCTTTGTCTTCTGGAAAAATACTTTGTTTCCATGTTTCTATAGTATTCGGCAATTCTTGATCTTCATAACCTAAAATACTTTTCCATCGAGGGGAAAAATAGACTTTTCCTGTGTCAATTTCCCAATCCCAAATACCTAAATTTGTTGCTGCTACAGTTAAATAAAATCGGTTTTCAGTCTCTCGCAAAATTTTTTGTTTGATTAATTTATTTATATATTGATGATGTAATAGTGAAGTAATCAAAATACCAATGATCATAAAAAAAGTTGCCATAATCATTTGATTTCCTAACCAAGATTGTTGTGATGGCACGATCTTATTAACCGTAAATTCTAACAATGGCACAAAATACATTGACCACGTTTCTGTATATTGCATAAAATACTTTCTATTTGGATTATTTTGATCATCAAGGATACTATTATGTTAGCAATTTTCCTGAAAATTATAACAGCTTACAATAAAAATTCATAGGAATATATTGTCTGGAATAAATTAAAAATGTGTCCGTTGTAACAAAAATTAATGAATTGTGAGGGGATCAAGATATTGATTGCTCAGTATTAATAAAAACTTATATAAATTCAGATTGCGATATATATACTTTAGGAAAACGACTGTTCAGAAATCCTGATTAAAAAATATTGCAATAACTTGATTTAGTTGCTAATGTGTGTAGGTACGACAGCACTGGTGAATGCTCGGATTATTAGAGAGGTGAAATCAATGAGCTTTATCCATCCTGCCAAAAGTCTTTTATGTTGATTAAACAATCGTGACAACGAGGAATTTCTGCTTTCAACAAGCAATAAAGGGGTATTGCAAATGAGCAGAAAAAGTAGCTCGAATCTTGTCACTGAATGGAGATTTGATTTTTGTTTACCATTCATTAATCGTCTTCCCTGTTGATTGCCAAGAAGGCAAAAGGAAGACGAAAAATGAAGAATTTGGAGGTGAAAACCGATGAAGATTCAAGGAAAAGTTGCACTCATTACCGGGGCTTCCCGTGGGATTGGTAAAGCGATCGCCTTAGAATTAGCCAAACAAGGCATGAAAAGGTTAATATTAGTAGCACGCGATCGCCAAAAGTTAGCCGAAGTAGCCGCCCAAATCGAAGCTTTAGGCGTAGAAACCACCATCATGGCCTTAGACTTAACTCATTCAATCAACGTCAACATCGCCGTAGCCCAACTTTGGCGCAGTTATGGACCAATTCATCTACTCGTAAACTGTGCCGGAGTCGCACACCAAAACTCATTTCTGCAATCAAAACTTCCCCAACTCCAAGAAGAACTATCCGTCAATTTAATGGGAATGTATACC
>JANMGZ010000333.1:0-3074 GCA_031374905.1 Dolichospermum sp. OTE_70_metabat_362_sub | reverse complement strand
GCTGAAGTTTCTAATTAGTTATTATTAAGGTGGGCAATGCCCACCAAGGAGATAATTAAAATATATCTTTCCACTTTTGGAAGAAATACGTGGCGATTGGAAATCACGGCTACACAGGCAAAACCCACGCAGGTGGACTTGGTTTTTGTAGCCCCAGACTTATAGTCTGTTAGCGAAGCGCGGACTATCTGCCAAAAGTAGATGCTCCCGTTATTTTCTCAATCTTTCTAGTAATTCCTCACGAGATAAATTCACTAAAGAAAGTAGTAACTGAGTCCGTTCTAAAATAGGCATTTGGGCAATCTTTTCGACTAAACTAGATAATTCAGAATCTAAAGTACCAAATCTCCCTTCTAAAAGATAAGTTATGATTAAAAGTTGTCCTTCTTGCTTTCCTTCTTGCTTTCCTTCTTGCTTCCAATCTTCTATTTGTTGTAAATAAGCTGGTGATAAGTTCATAATTACTTCCTCTTCATCTCTACTTAAATTATCTCTCAATTCTAAGTTTTTGCGCCAATCGGCTAAAATTACCAGTAAATTCTCCTTAAAAGGGTTCTGTTCTGGTATTTGAGTTAACTCTTCTACCGCTCTTTTTTGTGTTCCTCCTTTTCCTAATACTCTCAACCATAATGTATCTTCATTTTCTGGTAATTGATGAATAACAACTATTGCTGTTTTCATAATATTTGGCAGAAAATAAACTCCTTTACACCAATTTTCTTCACGCTCAATTGCTCCTGATTCTGCGATCATCCGAGGTGAAAATGTTGGTGTTAAAATCCATAAAATTGGTAATTCGGCTTCAGGAATGGTTCTATTTTCCCGTTTAGATTTTCTTAATACATCACCATGAACAGCATATAGTTTCAGAAAACAACTACGAATTTCTACCTCAGATGGTGGGTTGCGAAAAGGCTCAAACAAACAGGGAGTTGTTGCCATTTTTCCTAATAACCCTAAAGGTAGATTTTTTTGAGATTGTGGAAAAAATGGTTCAAACCATACATCAATTTCTTGAATTTCACTTTTAACTTTTTCGCTTTTCTTAATTGTTCCTAGAGGTGTTAATAATTCCTCTAAATATTCTTTGGCAAATTGGTCATGAGATTGACGAGTCATTTAATTTAATTAATAATGGGATTTTTATATCGAATGTTTTGGTGTAGCAGATGATATGGTTGAAAGTCATTTTGCAGACAATTATTAAAGCATTATACCAGTGAAGTGTGCTGTTAATTTGGATATTTTATTTGAGATGGGTTAATCAGCAGAAATTTTGTATAAAAATTACCAATCCAAAATCTAAAATCCAAAATCTAACATTTTTCTGTCAACACTGCAACCAAACCAGCAAAAAACTTTGTCCGTCAAGAATAAATACTTTGCAATTGATTTCTTTAATCCTGTTCATCCTTCAATCCTGGACATTATCTCGACTTCGCTCGATAACCACCTGATTTTGATAATTTTCCTGTATTTATTACCAGTTGCCGAAAAATCATATTTCCCACAACTGGCATAACTTACCGTTACCAAACTCCAACTTTATCTATGACTATCAAGTAAACCATGCCGCGAAAAAATGCCTTTCAACTTTAAATTAGTGAAGACATTTATAGAATCTACTAATTCTCGTTGTTCAGAACTTAAATTTAATGCTTTCAAAGCTTGATCAATATCATCACCATTGTGTAATTGGTGAGCAAGCAATTCACGTTGAGATAAATCTAAAATTGCCGCAATTTCCTTATTTCGGCGCTGACGAATAGCTTGTAGTGCTTGATTTTCTTGGGGCGTAAAATCATATTCAGATAATTTGATATTATCGCTAACTTCTCCAGATGTAGTAAAAAAGTGATCTGCGAAAGCAAAAGGAACTTCCCAGGAGAAAAAGACAACAGCAAAAATAAGAGCCAAAGTCAAGAGTCGTTGTGTTAATTTATGAATCATGTTGATTTTGATGTTAGTAACAGCTTAATTCAAGTTCTAGCTGGGGGAATAGTAGCCTAGACAATTTTCCTATTTCCGGGTGCGACCTGCCAAAGATAAACAAACATTAATCAACACTTATTCAATAGAACAAATTTACTATTCATTAAATGGCATAAATCCTGAGTTCAAGACAGTGACAAGAAAATCAGGCTGTTTCTACATTGGAGGGGAGCTAAAATAGATAATGTTTTCTCTATGACTAAATTCAGAAATTGATCATTACGATCATTATCTTGCCAATAGATTGTAAAAAAATGTAAAGCCTGTATATTTAAAATAGCTAAGACATAATTTCTCCAGTGAGATCATCCTCAATTAGGAATTTCAAAATCAATATCATACATATACAGATAGATTTCTAACTATTCATTCCTTCAAATTGCTATCAGCTATGTCATTACCTGAGCCTCAAACTGATATTCAAGACATTCCCCCGTCACCTCCCAAATCAAGTCGGTGGCTGCGGTTACTAATAGCTGCACTATTATTGATTGGAGGTGTCAGCGGAATAGCTTGGAAATTGCTAAATCCTGACAAGCCAAATCCAGCCGTGGCAAATGCTCCACCTCCAGGAGTCAAAGTTAAACTATCACCAGTGCAAACAGGTACAGTTGAAGATAGTACAGAATATATAGCCAGTCTGGAATCTCGGCGTTCAGTCAATCTCCAACCCAGAATTCAAGGTCAAGTTTCCCAAATATTCGTAAAATCAGGAGATTCAGTTTCCTCCGGGACTGCAATTCTGCAAATAGATTCTCGACAACAACAAGCCGCAGTTAGTAGTTTATCTGCTGCTGGTCAAGGTTCGCAAGCACAACTAGAAAATGTTCGCGCTACTCTTAAATCTTTGCAAGCAGAGCGCCTAGCTAATATTGCTGATGTGCGCTTAAACCAACTAGATTATAATCGCTATGCTGAATTAGCCGCACAAGGGGCTGTATCTCGTCAAACTCAAGATTTATATGCTAACAAACTGGCAACAGCGAAAGCCCAACTAGGGGCAATAGATTCCCGCATTCAAGCCCAAATAGCTACCATATCCCAGGTAGAAAAATCCTTACAACAAGCTGATGCCAATATTA
>JANMGZ010000326.1:0-4678 GCA_031374905.1 Dolichospermum sp. OTE_70_metabat_362_sub | reverse complement strand
CGGCTTTCTAGTGCCATTTGCAAAAGTGGATTACTGCCACCTTGTCCTTGCCATAATTTCTGATTAATTAGTGATACTATCACCACAATCGGTAAAGCTGTACAATAGCCACCGAGTCCCCACAAAAACCAATTACTGAAGAAATTGAAGCGAAACCAGTTTTCGGGAAGGGGGAAAAAACGCCTAATGGAAAAATATAGAACTGATAAAGAACCAAAAGCCACTAACATATAACTGACTAAAACCACAAAAGCCTCAATTCTGGCATTACCTGTACTACGAGGAATCGGTAAAATAGATAATAATTCTGGGATAAATAATTGTCCCATTAAGAAAAAGCCAAGGACGAAAACTTGAATAATTATTTCCCAATTCCAAGGAGTTGACCAAACTAAATCACCATTTTTTGCTAATAAAGATTCTCGACCTTTTAGCAAGCGTTGAGCCAATAAGAAAATCAGCAGTATTAACCCGATAAAGGCTGTTAAGGTTGGTATACTGGCAATTATTGTTAATTTTATCAATGCTTGGGTTGCCGCTTCTTGCTGGGCAATTTTTAGAGATGATAAAGCTTCTTGACGTTGTTGGAGTTGATATAATTGCTCTAACGCCGTAGAACGAAACCAACTATCTAAGTTTTGTTGAATTAGTTGTTCAGCTTTGGGGAATAGACTCGGAGGTTTACCCCACATTCCGCTTAATACTTGAGCAGTTTCTAAATATTTGGAGTTAATATCTGAATATTGCTGTAACTGACTCCAAGTTTTAATAGCGTTGTCTGTTTCCTGTTGCTGTGCTTGCAAAATTCCCAACCGCAAATCTACTTCCGCTAACAATTTTCCTTGTTGTTGACTAGATTTTTGTAAACTTTTCTCCTCTGCGGAAACAGGAGTAGCTGTTGAAGATTGTAGTTTTGCTAACTTCTTCTTCGTTGTCTCTAAACTGGTATGAACAGATTCACTTGCTTCCTGATATTGCTTGATTGCGCTTTTTAGAGGATTTGCACCAAGAATAGATTCTTGAATTGTTTGAATACTATTATCGCTTTTATCTTCTGGTTGCCATGCTTGGGCTTGTAAGACAATATTAGTCTGGTACAATTCTAGACGACCCTGGAACTGAGGTTTTTGCCAGCTATTTAATAAAGATAACCCTGACAACATTATCGCTAACAAAGTTAGCCCAATTAACAGCAACCGCTTAATTGTCATCTATTCCCCTTTGACTTACGAGTACAGGAGCATCAGCCCCTTGGCAATTATAAGCCAGTACCGCAGGGTGAAATTAAAATTTAAAAAAAGTAGCTTAGATCAGGTCTATGTGGGATTTTAGCCATTGTTCTAAGTCGGTAATGTCTACAAAGTCTAATAATGCTTCTCCCAGGTCTTCTAGTTGCGCTATGGTCAGTTTGTTAATATTTTCGATGTAGCTATTGGTCAATTTCCCAAATCTCTTGGATAATTGACGCACTAGTAAGGTCGTTGCTTCTTCCTGCTTTGCTTCTTGATATACTCTTGTTTGCTTGATATCACTAACTAAAAACATCGCTTCAATCTCCTGACGGCTTAATTGCGAAAACTTGGACACCAAAACACTTTCTAGTAAATCTATAATACCTTGTCTTTCTCTATTGTTGGCAATCTCTGTTTTTGTTCTTTGCATGAGGTTTTGAACTAGTTCTGGTGCTTTTGTTTCTTTACTCAGAATTAATTCAATTAATCCCATACCAATTGAACCTGGTGGGATTTCATCTAAGTAAATGCGTTTGATGCGACCACTATTAATTAATTCTTGTTGATAAGTAGTTAATACCTCTACATCTAAACTACGTTTAGCAAATAAAGCTATAGCTTGCCAAGCTTGCTATGGTTTGTATTGATTGAGATAAATGTTGATTTCTGTAATTAATTCTCAGTAAAATTCTGCTTTTTGTTGAAATTGAACTTCTACAAAATAGATAGGTTTTTCCAAACTATCTGGCATGAAAATACCATCAAATCGAAAAGCTTTTTCTTTAACTTCAACGGAAGTAAATTGATAACCTTCAGCATTTTCTATTGGTTGACCAAGTAGTTCAAATAACAGGGTATGGAAGGTAAGGAATATTTGGTAAAATATCGTGTCTGTGTGCATGATCTATGATGACGATTCTATCAATTCATTAATTCTGACCTGAGAAAGTCCTCACGAGAAAAACCTCAATAGAACCCGAAAACCGCAATTATAATCATTAATGTGTGAATTGTCCCAACCACGTTCTGCTGAACTGTCTCTTAAGTGAGCTAATTCAAGGTAAAATTAAACTGTTTGTAATGTTTAATTTTACCTTTTTAATTGAAGCAAAGCGACGGTCAACTTGTAATCTTAAAATATAAAGAATATCCAAAATTATCAATATGGCTCCTTTACCCGATTATCGTCCCAAACAAATGTCCGTAGGTCCCCTAGAAGCAGAAATCCTCAGTATCGTCTGGGAATTGAGTTCAGCTACCGTCAAAGATGTACATGATCGCATTCTGGCTGATCCTAACCGCGAATTGGCTTATACTTCTGTTACCACCGTTCTCCGTCGTCTCACAGAAAAAGGCTGGTTAGCTTGCGATAAACACAAGAAAGCCTTTTATTGGCGGCCTTTGCTCACTAAGCAACAAGCAGAGATGATTAAAGCCCATGAGCAACTACAGCGATTTTTAGCAGTGGGAAATCCTGATGTAATTGCGGCATTTGCTGATAGTTTAGATCAAGCCGCTAGTGACCAAATAGAAGCGATCGCTAAACGCATTCAAGCCGCACGGGAAGCCAGAGGAGAAAAATAGGATTATGCTTCACTCACCAAGCAACTGAGAGAAAAATTTATGCATTTACTCATGATTGTCACCGCTGTAACCATTGCTTGCTGGTTACGATCTTCTGGCAGTATACCTCAAGGTAATTGGCATTTACGATGGCAAAAAACGCTATTTTTATTTCTTTTTCCCCCCTTACTCATATTCATGACAGTCACCTCTGTAGTCTGCATGGGTACTCAGGGAAAAATGGGCGGAATGTATACCGACTCTTTCAGCTATCTCCTAGCATTAATTTTTCTAGGATTTTTTAATATCTTCGGTATCAAACTCGCTTTCCAGGGCTGGAAAGCAATTAAATCTGCCCGTGAATATCCCCAAATAAATCTAGCTGGTAAACCAGCCCGACTCCTACAAACAGGGGCTTTATTTGCCGGTCAAATTGGTTTTTGGCAACCTGAATTAGTCGTTAGTCAAGGATTACTAAAAACCCTCTCTCCAGCCCATCTAGAAAGTGTCTTGGCACACGAGCAAGGGCATTACCAATATAGGGATACTTTCTGGTTCTTTTCGCTGGGTTGGGTGCGTGCCTGTACGGCTTGGTTGCCGAATACAGAGCCTTTATGGCAAGAATTGTTAGTATTGCGAGAATTACGGGCTGATAGTTACGCCGCATCTCAAGTAGATCCTTTAGTATTAGCAGAATCCTTATTGTTAGTCGTGAGTAATAATCCGATTACATCAGATATTTGTTGTGCTGCTTTGGGTGCTGGCGATCGCTTGGAACAAAGAATAGAAGCTTTATTAACACCATCTGAACCCATATCAGAAGCACAATTGCAATCTTGGCATATTTTTCTTCTAGCGTTTCTCCCCTTGGTTACAGTCATATTTCATACTTGAATTATTTTCTCTCCTCTCTAGTTTCTGGAGGGGAGGGAAAAAACAGAAGTCTCCAAAATTGAATCAAAACCGGAATGTAATGCGAACTATTCCCGTATAAATTTTCATCAATCAATGACGTTGATTTTATCTCCTATGCGAAACCAATAATACTGCTGTACTATTAATCATACATACAGCGGTTTCCAATTAAGTACCTGTGCAAAATTTATTGAACATTTTAAAATTCCTAAGTCTAATTATTTTTATAAAATCAGAAAACGGATATTACCTGAGTTCAACATAAGATTAAGTTGTGGAAAACTCGCCCCAAGGAAGAGTCTCAAACCCTTATTCTCTCGCTCTTAAAAATCATAACTCTGTTCGCGTAGCGTCTTTCAAGGAGAAACTCCTAACACCGAACTCAGGTGATATTAGACTCACCTAAGCAACCTTTGAAAACGAAGTAATCCTGAATTACATACCACCACAAACAAATTTCGTGTATAATCAATATGCCCCCTAGGGGGATTTTCAATTGTGATATTCTAGATAAGTAAAGTTTAGTAACAAATATTAAAAACTTTGATTAATCAAACATTTTCATCTTATGCAGCTACTAGCAGTATAGTAGATATTGACAACAATAGTAGAAACGTAACTTTACCAAACTTCATATCTTCCCGACAAAGTTGGCTAGTATGTCTAGCATCGGTATTTTTAGTATCAGTACCAGTGTTCGTAGAAGCCCCACTAGTGCGATCATTTCCTCTTCTTAGTGTATTAATAACAGGTTTTTGGGTGTGGCTGAGTACAAGATTAATGTCACGTTCGCAAACCTATCTTTGGGGAGATTTACTCTTTGGGTTTAGCTGGACTTGGTTGACAGGAGCAATTTACTGGGGTTGGTTAAGATACGAACCAATCTGGCACATACCCATAGAAGCATTAGGATTACCCTTTGCTGTATGGTGTTTAGCGAAAAATTGGGGTAAAGTCGGTAATTGGTT
>JANMGZ010000318.1:0-2145 GCA_031374905.1 Dolichospermum sp. OTE_70_metabat_362_sub | reverse complement strand
ATGTCTACGACTTTATGAGAATTATCTAAGGTGAAAAACCAAAGTGTAGCATCATTGTCAATTTCATTGCAAATTGACATCGGACGACTATGTAAAGTTCCATCATCATCAACTGTGGTTAACATCCCACATTCAAAACCTGCAAGCAGGTTACGCAATTCTTGGACTCGTGGTTTTGTGTCTACAGATTGTGTCATTATAATATCTAGAATTTTATTTTTATGAACATGAGTGATATGTTTAGTGTTAAAGTTTTTTAATTTATATACATGAATCTAAAGAAGTAATTATCAAAATATGCTATTACCAATTTATAACTAAATAAATATACCTTAAAGAAGATGCCAATTAGATAAAGTCATAATTAGAGTACTGTGGGGTGGGCATACTATGGCTAACGCCACGCTGCGCTATCGACAAGCTCAGTACAAGTCTTGCCCACCCATTTTATTTTTAACTCAAACTAATTACCCAATCGCGTAAATGTGAATTCACTTGTTCGGGAATTTCATCATGGGGACAATGACCGGCTGTGAGGAAATATTCTGTTAATTGGGGATAATACTCATGAAATTTTTGAGAACGTTCTCGCGCTTTCATCCAAGGATCTGCTTCTCCCCATAATAACAATAACGGAGAAGTTAATTGTTTGAGTAAAATGTCAACTTTCTCGCCTTGAGGACTGCTAAAAACAGAAACAAAGACATCTAACGCCCCTTTATCAAAAGCCGGACGTTGAATTTCTGCTACTAATTGATCTGTAATTGCACTTTTATCAAGATAAACTTTTTCTAAGGTTCGGCGAATTACCCACTTTTGGCGGGTATATTGAAATAATAAAGATTGAGATAAACGTTGTTTGAAAAACCATTTTACGGATTTTCCTAAAAATTTTTGTAGAGGATTTATAGCAGGTTGAATTTGATTTTCTGGTTGAGAAAATGGACCAGCACTATTAAGTAATACGACACCAGCAGCACTTTCAGGACGTTGGGAAGCCACGCACAAACAAGCATAACCACCCAAGGAGTTACCTGCTAAAATTGTTTTCTGACCAATAACTTTACTGATAAAATCATGAAGTTGGTCACGCCACAAGTCACCGCTATACTGTAAATTAGGTTTTGCTGAACGCCCAAATCCTAACAAGTCAATGGCAAATACTTGGAAATCTGCACTCAATTCTTTGATATTCTTGCGCCAATGGTCTGTAGAAGCACCAAAACCATGTACTAATAGTAAAGGTGAACGCTGGGGTTGTGGTTCTCCTGCTTGTACATAATACACATTGTGTCCGCGCCATTGCCAGTATTGACCAGGAATCGGATTTGTGGAGGAAGCGATACTTGTTTGCATATTACAAAGAAATATTAAGTTACTTTAAATAATTGTAAATTAAATTATTAAACAACGGACTGAGAAAAATGATTACTGGAAAAACGCAACTTTTGGGAGTTATTGGACATCCTGTGTCACATTCCCTTTCTCCATTGATGCACAACGCCGCATTGGCTAAACTGGGATTAGATTATGTGTATTTGCCTTTTCCGATTCCACCAGAGAATTTAGAAACAGCGATCGCCGGGTTTGCTAGTATTGGTGTAGTAGGATTTAGTATTACAATTCCTCATAAACAAGCGATATTACCATTATTATCCGAAATTTCCCCCATTGCTCAAGCTATCGGTGCAGTGAATACTGTCACTCGTCAAGGTGATAAATGGGTGGGGACAAATACAGATGTGGAAGGATTTATTGCCCCTCTACAAACAACCTATCATCAAGATTGGAGTCAGAAGAAAGCAGTAATTTTAGGGAATGGTGGGGCTGCGCGGGCTGTGGTTGCGGGTTGTATTCAACTCGGTTTGGCAGAAATTCACGTTGTAGGGCGGAATTTACAGAAATTACAAGCATTTCATCAAAGTTGGCAAAATTCAGCCTTTGCAGACAAATTTCAGGTGCATGAATGGCCAGAATTACCAAATCTAATTCATCAAGCTAATCTGCTGGTAAATACAACCCCGATTGGAATGTATCCCCATGTTGAAGAATCGCCATTAAGTAGTCAAGAAATGGGTTATTTGCCTGGTTTGGCAGAAATTCACGTTGTAGGGCGGAATTTACAGAAATTACAAGCATTTCATC
>JANMGZ010000297.1:0-1847 GCA_031374905.1 Dolichospermum sp. OTE_70_metabat_362_sub | reverse complement strand
ACGCTATTCTGCTCACTCAATAATTACAACATTATTCTTCATCTTCTCCCAGCAGTTTACCCATGTAGACGAAAAAACTAGCTTTCTTCTTCCCTTCGTACGGCTCAAGCGTTACCAATTTCTGGGAGTTGATTTTTAGCTTAAATTTTTGACCATGCTCATTTTTACAAATATCTCCCGGTTGCGGGGTTAGCATAGTAATTCTAAACGGTTCAATTGCAATTAAATTCATTGCTTTAATGTCCTTTATTGTGCTAAGGTTTTTTGGGCTTAAAATTTGTAGCCGATGCTTTAGGCTTCATGAACAATGATAAACCACTAGTGGGTTTAGGAACCGCTTTTGCTGCAACTGTTCCCTGAGTGTACTCCTCAATGTATGGAGTAGGTCCGCCGCTAACCGTTCCCTTTTCGGGTTCATTGATGGATTTAACCCATTCTTTCCAGTTTTCATCGTTGTCCTTACCCATTCTTACGCGTGCGTCTAATCCTGGCAATCCTTCACCGCTATTGAATCTGTGTAGATTTGAGCGTGACGAAATTTCGGAATAAAGGTTAGTTGTCATTGCTATTTGTCTAGCGTCAATATTATCATCCCATATTCTAATCGGATAAGAAACTTCACCCCCTTTAAATAGTTCTAAAATTCCTGTTTTTTCGTCATCGTCTTTCATTCCTAGCTTATATAGAGATTTACGGCTAGTAGTTTGCCACTTCCAGCGAAAACCAAGTTCTTTTACTAGCATCTCAATATCCGCGTGTTGTCGTAAGCAGATTTGAGTTACAGCTTCAAGTTGTTGAGCGATTCTAGTACTGTAATTTTCGATTACCATCAAATCGTTATCACTTTCCCTTTGTTTATGGACTAAATAACTTAAACAGTCTTGAATATTCTTAAAAGTTAAATCTCTAGTCTCATTCTCCAAGTTTGTAATCTTATTGACAACTGGCAATCCTACAAGGCTAGAAACGTTATCAAACTGCCATTGCGATAACTCTGCTAAAGAACTTGGTTTAAATTTTGGGCCGTTTTGATCGTTGAGAGACACAGGGAATTCTGTGTCTAATTGATCTAATCCTATCCCCTTGTGCATCATTTGGAGTGATTTCACAAGAAAATTAGCTAAAGGTACTAAACCATCATCTATCTTGATTGAACTACCTCCGATTGAACTATCACCCACTTTTAATTCAGGTAAAGCATAATCTATTTCGTCTTTTTGCCATTGACAACCCATTTCTTCTTCATCCCTTTTACGATCGTAGTCGTTTGGTTTAACTACGGGTTCACGTTCACCTTTAGCACTGACAATACAATTAAGTCGTAATACCAAGTGATCGGAGTGATTAGAACCCGCTCTAGCAGCTTCAGGCGAGGGATTGTATACTCTTACATCATTATTAAAACCCCATAGAATGCTGTAAGTTTGCCATTTGTATTCAGTACCACGAATTTTAAAATACTCGTATGCATAACTCAATCTCCAGAATCCATGACCATTATTTATTGTATTATCTCCTGCGAATCCTCTTTTAGCGGGTTTTGTAGTGGTATAAACACTTTCCTCGCCTTCTGGGAACATAGCCGCGTATCCATCGGGGCAGTAAACCTGAACTATTCCAAATTTATAAGGCGCTAACTCTTCACTAGTCGTATTTCTGAGCGCGGCCCCAATTCTAAACAATGGATCAGTACCATACGGTGCCCGGTATATCGTAAATTCTGCGATGCAAGCGTTAGGTTTATCACTGGGAAAGAAAAACTGATTCGCACCTTTACCGCATATAGAGGTCTGATTACCAGGCGGTTTAGGCATTGGATCAGTTGGTAGAGGTGGTGGGAATGCTGG
>JANMGZ010000293.1:0-1723 GCA_031374905.1 Dolichospermum sp. OTE_70_metabat_362_sub | reverse complement strand
CAGAAAAGCAAGTGTTTACCCAACCACCTGAAATGTTTAATAGAGAGTATACGAACCTTCATGAAGAGGTAAAGATATCTATCAAAGATGGTGCTTTGATATACACGCAATTTGGTCACGAAACAAAACTTGTTCACATATCAGAAACCGACTTTTTACCCATATTCTGACCTCACCCCTAAGAACGCTAGCTGAATGGCCTGGTTTTATAAAATCCAATTTATTTATATCCGCGTCTTAACAAAATAGTGCTAAAAAACCAGGCCAAGAGATTCTTTACTTGACCGGGTTATTTGGACGCGTCTTTCAGTTAAATTTAGCCTTCAGAAGCTAATTTGGGGTAAGAGCCATTCGCCAGCACCCAAATAGTTGGATTAAAACCCTGGCTTATCCAAAACGACTTTTGCCTCATTGTGAGACTTGTTTGGCCGGTTCCCACAGAGCTTGTTGCAATGCCAGATAGTTCAGTATCCCAAAAAAGTCCATTGTTTGTGCAGTTAGGACAAGACCCAACAGCGCCCCCCACATTAGTGATATAAGGCACTATTAATATACCAGCATAATAGCAACTGTTAAAAGTCGTTTCTCCGGCTTCACCTACTAAGCCACCTAAAAATCTTCCTTTTAGAGCTGATAAAATGGATACTGAATAATCTATACTTCCGTCTGCATAACTATTATCAATGACATTAAAACCCGATACGCCTACAAGTAAGCCAACACCGCTTATGCCAAAACTTAAGTTGCTGAATAAATTTACATTTACGTGACTTACACACGATGAAATATGACTATTATATGCATTGCCAACTAATCCACCACTGTGTTTCGTACCAAAAAAATGCTGCATTTTACCTTGTACAGAGATATTGGACATTGTGCAATTATTTGCTTTGCCAATTAATCCACCAGAGTATTTAGATGCAAATTGCATGTCTAAGTTAGTTATCTTTACATCACTGATGGTTGAATTAGTTGCATTTGCAATTAATCCACCAACATAGCTAAAAGGTTGTTGACCTAAGGTTACTTTATCAACCAATAAATTTTTGATTGTAGAATTGTCAATCGATTTAAATATAGCTAAGTAACTGTCTCGTGAATTTGGATTTAAAGTTACATCGGATAATTTATAACCATTTCCATCAAACGTTCCAGAAAAAGAAGCGTTTTCAGCGCCAATGGAAACAAAATTCACTCCCGCAAAGCTAATGTCCGCGCCCATGATATAATTTTGCGATAGCAGTAGTGGGTTTGTTCCTATGCTAGATAATTGTTGAGGGTTGCAAATTAAAAAAGGATTTAGTTTTGAACCATTTCCTGTGGGAAATTGACATCCAGTACTGCCATTGCATAAAGGATTTGGCCCTTTTGCATGAAGGGATAGGGTAAAAGATGCTAACATTACTCCATACAAAATTTTCATTCGCATTCTAATCTCCATTTAGTATTTATTGCAAAAATTTGAAAACAAGATTAATTCTACATGAAGGGTATTCGTTATGCTATGGAGCTACAAATGGAATTATTCGATCCATGGGACTGTTACAGCTGTTTTTGCATAGGCAAGGAAAGTTGCCATCACACGACGTAATTGGCGAGTTTGTTTAAGAATTAATCATCAAAAGATGGACAGGACTTACGCAAAACTCATCAAAACTGAAGGGCTTTTAAGCTCTTGAATCAAATAATTACGCAAGAGCCCTTTCTTTATCTGATAAAC
>JANMGZ010000285.1:0-1649 GCA_031374905.1 Dolichospermum sp. OTE_70_metabat_362_sub | reverse complement strand
CTTTATCATATGGTGCTAGCTTTTTTTGCTTTTTTGCTCCTACAATATAATCCATTTCACCAGCTAGTTCATCTCTACCACGAACAAAATAACGACGTGTTCCACCAAATGCTCTTGGTAATGGAAGAATATTTGGTATTTTTTGAGAAATTCTTGATCTGCGTCCGGAGATATATCACTAAAAATTTTTTGGAATGTTCTACCAATTGATCTAGGCAATATGCCAGTTTTTAAGAATGTAAATGGTTGTGATGGTTTTTTCACGATCAGATAACTCTAACTTGAGATGAGATTTATTAACGATAAATCATATTTTGATTCATGAATGTTTACCACTATAATACAGCAAGAGTTAGAGTTGAAGAGAAAGAAAGTTCTTCTTTCCCTGTCTCTCTGAATAAATCAAAAGAAAAATTATGACTATGTATCCTAACCTCAAACGTGCATTCGCTCATCCTGTGCTAAAGGTAATTAGCGGTTTGAATAACTTCAATGCTGCTAGTGTGGCTGCGATTGTGAAAGCGGCTGATTTGGGTGGCGCTACTTTTGTGGATATTGCTGCTGATGTGGATTTGGTGAAATTGGCGAAAAGCTTGACCAAATTACCTGTTTGTGTATCTGCGGTTGAACCGGAAAAGTTTGTAACTGCCGTTGCTGCTGGTGCTGATTTAATTGAAATTGGTAATTTCGATTCTTTTTATGCCCAAGGACGCAGATTTGAAGCTGCGGAAGTTTTGGAACTAACTCGCCAAACCCGGGCTTTGTTACCAGAAATTACCTTATCTGTGACTGTTCCCCATATTCTCACCTTAGACCAACAGGTACAACTGGCTGAAGATTTAGTGAAAGCTGGTGCTGATATTATTCAAACTGAAGGTGGTACTAGTAGTAATCCTATTCACCCCGGTACTTTAGGTTTAATTGAAAAGGCTGCTCCTACTTTAGCAGCAGCTTATGAAATTGCCCGTGCGGTTTCTGTGCCTGTACTGTGTGCATCGGGTATTTCTAATGTTACTGCACCAATGGCGATCGCATCTGGTGCGGCTGGTATTGGTGTCGGTTCGGCTATTAACCAACTCAATAGCGAAATCGCCATGATTGCTGCTGTGCGTAGTTTAGTAGAAGCTTTAGCTACTGCAAATATTCGCACATTTGCGTAAATAACCTCCAGTTATGTTCATTGCGGTGTTACTAAAACCCAATAATAATTGAGGTGTAGAGACGTTCCCTGGAACGTCTCTACTACTAGAGATATATAATACACCCCAATAATTCAGGATAAACAATTTTTTAAGGCATCAATGACTTTATCTTGTTGTTCTTGCTCTAATTCGGGGAACATTGGTAAGGATAAAACTTCATGACAAGCTTGCTCTGCTACTGGAAATTCTCCTGATTGATAACCTGAATTTTTATACACTGGCTGCAAATGCAAAGGTAAGGGATAGTAAATCATGGAATTAACACCCTGTTCCTGCATTTGATTTTTTACCCAATCTCGATATTTACCACTTGCACCATTCCGTTGTTCTCCAGAAATGCGAATGGTATATTGATTCCAGACACCAACTCCTCCAGGAAATTCTTGGGGGGCAATAATACCAGAAAGTGAACTGAGGTGTTGGTAATAATAATCAGCAATTTGCTTG
>JANMGZ010000181.1:0-2108 GCA_031374905.1 Dolichospermum sp. OTE_70_metabat_362_sub | reverse complement strand
GCTTTGCGGAAAATTGTAATATCGGCAATAGCGGATTTTTCTACTACCTGTAAAGGTAAATAAATACTCCATTCTTGAATTGCTTGGAAAACACTATTAACCCATAATTGCGATTGCTTTTCACTAATATCTGTTGGTGTTTCTATCTTTACCTTCACCGGGAAATTTGACCAAATTAAATAACCAACTTTAGTAGATTTGATTTGATCAAAATAATCTCCACTATTTGTTTTATCTTGCCATTGTGCCAAAGTTGCTGGTAAAGGATGGAATTTTTGGACAATAGGCACAGAATTAGATACTTGAATGTTTCTTCCCTGTTCCCTCAAAACAGCATTAACTTGAAAGTTAGTCAAAATAACCAGCAGTCCTGTACTTATCGCTAAAGTCAGAACTGCTGCTTGTAGTGAGCGAAGTCGAACTATTAATCTTCGCCAAAAGTTTTGATTTTTGGTAATTTTACCCATTTTCAGGTTCAATTATTTGGGCAACCAATTAGCACTTAAAACCACTGTTAAACCCATAAAAACCGCTGTTAATGCCCAAGTAACTCGATTTAAAGTATTTTCGGCACTTTTGGTACTGCTAAATAATTGTGCTTGTCCACCAATAGCACCAATACCATCACCTTTAGGACTATGTAGTAAAACGAGGATAATTAAGCCTAGGGCGGAAAATGCCCAAATGCCTTGGACGATGTTAGTAATTGCCATATTAGAAATGTTGGTTATAAAAAGTAGGGTTTAAGTTAAATCGGCGGTTAAAAACCGCGTCTACACAGGCAAAACCCACGCACGTGGGTTTCAAACCATTAATTTTTCTTGAGTCCGTGCAGGCGGACTTTGATTGTGTAGCCGCGACTTCTAGTCGCCGGATCTTCTGTTTTACGATTTTACAAGCCTATTTGTACAGGAGTACGAGTTAGTTGTAAATCATATTCTACGGCTTTAAGTAATGATTGCCCTGTCATTTCTTCTGGTTTAGATATCTGTAAAATATCCAGAATAGTTGGGGCAATATCGGCTAATTTGCCATCATTTCTCAATTCCACATTTGTTCCATATCCAGGTATTTTGGCTTTTTCACCTTCTACCAAAATTAACGGAACTGGGTTAGTAGTATGGGCTGTCCAAGGATGACCGCCTTCATCTATCATGTACTCAGCATTGCCATGATCAGCAGTAATAATTGCTGTACCACCAGCTTTACCAATACTATCAATAAGACGACCCAAACAGCGATCTACTGTTTCAATAGCTGTCACAGTCGCTGGGATTTGTCCTGTATGCCCTACCATGTCTGGGTTAGCATAGTTCATCACGACTAGGGAATAGATGCCCTTCCTAATGGCAGCGATCGCTACATCTGTCACTGCTTGTGCTGACATCGCTGGGGCTTGATCATAAGTCGCCACCATGGGACTACTGACTAATTCCCGGTCTTCTCCCTCACAGGGTTCTTCCAATCCCCCATTAAAGAAGTAGGTAACATGGGCATACTTTTCAGTTTCCGCCGTTCTAAATTGCTTTAAACCCCGACTAGCAATAACTTCACCCAGAATATTGCTCAGATTTTGAGGTGCAAAAGCCACAGCAACTGGTAATTCTGGATCATACTGGGTAAAAGTTACAAAAGAAAGCGGCTGAATTAGCTGTCGTTCAAAACCGTTAAAAGTCTTACTGACAAAAGCCTGAGTCAGTTCTCTAGCGCGGTCGGGGCGGAAATTGAAAAATATCACCCCATCACCGGATTCTACCGCTCCTGGTCGCAACCGGACGGGAAGAACAAACTCGTCAGTCACACCTTCAGCGTAAGCTGCTTGCAATGTCTCTACAGCCGTGAGTCCATTGCCTGTACTATCTGTTGTCATCACATCGTAAGCCCGTTGGACTCGATCCCAACGGTTATCACGATCCATGGCATAATAGCGACCGCTGACAGTAGCTATTTCACCAATACCAATCTGATCTATGTAGTCTTGCAACTGCTTAATGACATTGATAGCATCTGTCGGTTTGGTGTCACGGCCATCAGTAATGGCGTGGATACAAACTTGTGAAAGTTGCTGTTCCCTTGCTAAGTCAAGTAGTCCAAATAGATGGGTAATA
>JANMGZ010000217.1:0-5468 GCA_031374905.1 Dolichospermum sp. OTE_70_metabat_362_sub | reverse complement strand
TACCCATAGCCCGACGGAGTAAATCAGCTTGTCCTAAGCTATAACCAGCCATATCTTGAGCAATTTTCATAATTTGCTCTTGATAAACCATGATTCCGTAGGTTTCATTTAATATTGGTTCTAAAATTTGAGTATCATATTCAATTTCTTCTCGTCCATGTTTACGATTAATAAATTTAGGAATTAATCCTGCATCTAATGGACCTGGGCGATAAAGTGCGAGAATGGAAGAAATATCTTCAATGTTTGAAGGTTTCAAATCTCGAACTATCTGTTTCATTCCTGAAGATTCTAATTGAAATATTCCTTCTAAATCACCAGCTTCTAATAATGAATAAGCTTTAGCAACATCTTTGGGTAAGTTGGTATGATCACCTTTAGATAATATTTTTTGAGCTTTTCTTTCCTGTCCTGTAATTTCATCAGGATCAATTCGATAGCCTTTACTTTGTTCAATTAAATCAATGGTTTTTTGAATTAATGTTAAATTTCGCAAACCCAAAAAGTCCATTTTTAATAAACCTAATGATTCCAAATCTTCCATGAAATATTGAGTAATTACAGAACCATCATTATTCCGTTGCAAAGGAACAAGTTCATCTAAAGGTTCTGCGGAAATAACGACACCAGCAGCATGAACACCGAAGGTTTTGTTAGTACCTTCAATTCGCATGGCCATATCAATCCAGCGCCGTACAGTGGGATCATTATCATATTTGGCTTTAAATTCTGGTTCGGGAGTTTCATCGGAAATCATCACTTTCAGCTTTGTTGGTTTACCCCGGACTACAGGAATCATTTTTGCCATTTTGTCAGAATCCCCATAGGGAATATCCAACACTCTAGCGACATCTTTTAACACTGCTTTTGATGTGAGACGGTTAAAAGTAATGATTTGGGCAACTCTATCAACGCCATATTTTTCAGTTACATATTCAATAACTTGATCTCGTTTATCAATGCAAAAATCTGTATCAATATCTGGCATTGATTTCCGTTCAGGATTAAGAAATCGTTCAAATAGTAAACCATGATGTACAGGGTCAATATTTGTAATTTTCATGGCATAAGCTACTAATGAACCTGCCGCAGAACCCCGTCCTGGACCAACTGGAATATTATTATCTCGCGCAAATTTGATGTAGTCCCACACTACTAAAAAGTAGGTGGAAAATCCCATCTGTTGAATCATTTTTAATTCATATTCCAATCTTTCTTTATAGACTGGATCTACTTCGTTGCGAGATTTGCGATTTAATCTTTCTAAAAGTCCGTCCCAAGCAACTTCTTCTGCATAAGTATCTGCTGTGTGTCCTGAAGGGATTTTTGGTGTGGGGATTTGTGGATCACCCATGATGTGATAAGGTTCAACTTTATCAGCTATTTCTTCTGTGGTAGCGATCGCTTCCGCAATGATATCATCAGGTAAATGATCACGGAATAACTGGTGCATTTCCTCTGATGATTTGAGGTATTCTGTGCCGCTATACCGCATTCTTTTATCTTCACTAATGAGTTTGCCTGTTTGAATACAAAGTAAGGCATCATGGGATTCTACATCAAAACAAGAGATAAAATGGGAGTCGTTTGTGGCAATAAATTTAATTCCTAATTCTCTGGCAATTTTGACAATTTCTACATTCACGATTCGATCTTCTTGCGAACCATGATCTTGAATTTCTAAATAAAAATCTTCGCCAAATACATCTTTATACCATTTAGCAACTTTTCTAGCTGCATCTGGCCGATTACTCATAATTGCTTGAGGTATTTCTCCCCCTAAACAAGCACTGGTGACAATCAAACCTTCACGATATTGTTTGAGTAAATCTTTGTTAATACAAGGACGGGAAAAAATGCCTTTACCTTGTACTCCTTGCAAATGAGAAATTGTGGTTAATTTAACTAAATTTTTATAACCTTTTGTATTTTTAGCTAATACGACTTGATGGTATTTAGGACGACGTTCTTGTTTGTCAATTTCACCATTTAAGATATACATTTCATTGCCAATTATTGGCTTAACATTCTTATTACGGCAGATTTTGATTAATTCCACTGCGCCATACATGACACCATGATCTGTGAGGGCTATGGCTTTCATTCCTAATGCGATCGCTCGATCTACCAATTCTGGTAATTGACTAGCACCATCAAGCAAACTGTAATCACTGTGAATATGTAAAGGAACAAATGACATATTAGTATTTAGTAAGGGATTAATTAACTAGGTATGATACAATCTAACATTTTTATTTTAAGATTTATTCACCGCTGGCAAAGAACAGTGGTAAAATAAAGGCTACAATAATTCCTCCTAAGACAATCACCTCGATTATTTTTAATAACAAAGTACCCGCCATAAACTGATTCATTTCTTCCCGAATATTCTGGGAAAAATTACCAAACCAATCCCAAAAACGACTATACCAGTTAACAGGACTATCTTCTCCGCGGAATTTCCATGAAACTATTGATAGTAATAATGGCACACCACCAACTTTAGCTGACATTAAAACATGAATTGCTAAACAACAAATCATGATTAGCCAAGCTATTAAATGAGCATAATACCAAACATGATCAAGTTCTCCTGTCGGTAGCCATTCTTCTTTCATCATTCTCCCAGAAACTAGCGCTAAAACACCAGCGAGTAACATTTTAGTATTTACTAAACGTTGGAGACTTACCCACCAAATTGGTCTCCAAAATTGAGTTAAATTTCGGATAGAGTCTGGTTGTAAGAGTCGTTTTTTTCCAGCATGAAAACTATAAATGGCGAAAAATGGGAGTAAAATCAAGAAAGATACTGCCAATGTCCCATGAATATCTTGTATAGGATTAATTTTGGGAATGGGGATATATCCAAATCTTTGATCAAATGTATTGTAAACCAAGAATCCGCTAATAATTGCACCAATTACTAGAATGGCGGTGATACTATGGAGAACTCGGAATATTAAGGGTTGATAGGGGGCTGAACGATTCATAAGCTAATTGGTTAATTTTGTAAGCAGACTATTTTGACTGTATATATTAAAATGTAAACTTTATCTTATCACTGATTGTAGCTCGAACCAAATGAATATCAAAAGTCCTCTCCGTTATCCTGGTGGTAAATCCAGAGCAATTAAAAGCATCTCCGAATGTTTACCAGAAAGGTTTTCCGAATTCAGAGAACCCTTTGTGGGTGGTGGTTCAGTCTTTATTTATCTTAAACAACAATTTCCTGATTTAAAGATTGCAATTAACGATTTAAACCCAGAATTATATCTATTTTGGCATTTTGCAAAATCTGATTTATCAAAATTAGTTTCCGAAGTTCGTCAAGTTAAAGAAAATCACCAAGATGGAAAATTACTCTTTGCCAAATTAGCCCGTATAGATGTTAATACTTTATCAGATTTAGAAAGAGCAGTCCGCTTTTTTGTTCTCAACAGAATTACATTTTCGGGAACTATAGAATCAGGAGGTTTTTCTCTAGAATCCTTTTATAAAAGATTTACAACTTCATCAATAGATAGATTGGAAAAATTAGAAAATATATTAACAGAAGATATCAAAATTACCAACTTAGATTATAGTCATCTTATTAATGAACCAGGAAAAGACGTATTCATATTTTTAGATCCTCCTTATGTTAAAGCTGAGAAATCCAAATTATATGGAAAAAAAGGAGATTTACATACAGGATTTGATCATCAAATGTTTGCAGAAATATTAAAGCAATGTCCTCATAATTGGTTAATTACCTATGACGATTGCCCAGAAATCAGAGAAAACTTTCAATGGGCAAATATCATTGCCTGGGAATTACAATATGGCATGAATAACTATAAACAAAAAAAAGCCGAAAAAGGCAAAGAACTATTTATTAGTAATTATCAGATTCCCGACTTCTTAGAGAAGTCGGGAATCTAAATTTCTAAACCTGGTAAAATCACATTCAACATCATAAAAAACCCGAACAATGGATTTTACTATTAGGTCTAACTTACTCAAACAATTATTCCCTCCTAACTCCTTGGTTAAAATCTTTCTACATCTGGGAATTGTTGAATAGATGCTTTTGCTGCTTCTCCACAAGTACGAGGTGTGGGGAAAATCTTTCCAGGATTTGCTAAACCTTGGGGATTAAATACTTGTCTTACCCATTGCATAGTTTCTAAATCAGCTTCACTAAACATATCTGGCATATAGCATTTTTTATCAGCACCAATACCATGTTCACCGGAAATACTACCACCTACTTTCACACAAAGTTTAAGAATTTCTCCTCCCAATTCTTCTACTTTTTCTAATTCTCCATGTATGGAGTTATCAAATAAAATTAATGGATGTAAATTACCATCTCCAGCATGAAAAACATTGGCAATGGGATAACCATATTTATGGCTTAATCTCTCAATTTCTTGCAGTACATAAGGTAATTGAGTCCGAGGAATCACCCCATCTTGCACATAATAATCAGGGCTAATATGTCCCGCAGCCGCAAAAGCTGCTTTTCTCCCTTTCCATAATTTTAATCTAGTTTCCGGGTCACTAGCACTCGTGACATTTCGCGCCCCATTCTTTTGACAAATTTCTATCACTCGCTGTTTATTGGCAGCAACTTCTACTTGTAAACCATCAATTTCTACTAATAAAATAGCTGTGGCATCACGGGGATAACAATTAGTAGCAACAACATCTTCTACAGCGTTGATACTAATATTATCCATCATTTCCATACCACCGGGAATAATTCCTGCGCCGATAATATCAGAAACAGTGGCAGCGGCAGCATCTACACTAGTAAAATCTGCTAATAAAACACAAATTGATTCAGCACTTTTGAGAATTTTTAAAGTGATTTCTGTGGCAATTCCTAATGTTCCTTCTGAACCCACAAATACACCTGTTAAATCATAACCTGGAGTTTCAGGAATTTGTCCACCAACATCAACAATTGCACCGTCAGGAAGTACAAGTTTTAAACCTAAAACATGATTAGTGGTGACACCATATTTTAAACAATGTACTCCCCCAGAATTTTCGGCAATATTCCCACCAATCGAACAAATAATTTGACTTGAAGGATCTGGGGCAAAATAAAACCCAGCCCCACTAACAGCTTGAGTCACCCAACTATTAATTACTCCCGGTTGAACCACAGCCCGCTGATTTTCTAAATCAATACTGAGGATTTGTCGCATTAAAGAAGTGACAATTAAAACCGAATTTTCTGATGGTAAAGCCCCACCAGATAAACCCGTTCCTGAACCTCTAGCGATAAAAGGAACGGAGTATTGATTGCAAATTTTGACAATTTCTGATACTTGTTCTGTGGTGCGGGGTAATACTGCAACGGGGGGACGTTGTTTATAGCTAGTTAAACCGTCACATTCATAAGTAAGGAGTTCTTCTTTGCGTTGAACTACACCTTTTTCACCGAGTACAGCGACAAATTTTTTGATAATGGGTTTCCA
>JANMGZ010000211.1:0-5883 GCA_031374905.1 Dolichospermum sp. OTE_70_metabat_362_sub | reverse complement strand
TGTATCAGATATGGCTCGACGATATGAACCGCTAACGTCACGGATTACCCCATCTATATCAAATACAACTATTGCTTTTGTGTTTTGAGTCATGGTAGGAACTAGAAAAGGAGGATTTACAAAATTCTATAGTAATCCTCTTTAATTTTTCAATTAGGATTGTGATCAAGGCAAAAATTAACAATACTGATATAATAAAGCCACAATTTCGATTAAATCAGTGGCAAATAACATAAAAAATGGTAACTATTGTTGTCCTGATTAATATTCTTATTTCCCTCATCCTCCTTTATTTAGCTCAACGATTATGGAAGATAAAAGATACTCTAGCATTTATAACAGATATATTTAATCAATATGAACGCGCTAGTTATACAGCTTTAAATACAGCACTAGATACTATTTATCTAAGTAACGAAAAGATTCATCACCTCCGGCTAAAAAACCAAATACTGAAACACCAAATCCAACAAATGCGGCAAATTCTCAGTCTCATTGTCCTAGTTAAGCAAATTTCTCAAGGATCAATCCGGTTTCCATATCTAAAATTTAAAAATCCGAGTAAACTGGGATAGAATCTCCAGAGTTATTAATTATGCTTAAGCGTTCTAAGTTCGAGACTACTCAGTCTCAAATCATGCACCGTTCAGAAGAACTAATTAGTGCTGCATCAAATCGCTATCGCATTACGGTGCAAGTTGCAAATCGTGCTAAACGGCGGCGTTATGAAGATTTTGAAAATAACGAAGATTCAATAATGAAGCCTGTACTCAGAGCAATTATCGAAATGTCTGATGAATTAAATCAGCCAGAAATTATTGGCGAACTATAAAATGTAAACTAATCACCGTCATATCTGTAATAGATTTGGCGGTATTTTTAATAATGGAAATGAAAGACAAAAAAAATCTCAATGGGCAATTTTTTTCACTATTTATTATTACCTTAATAACAGTGGTGATAACTATTTTGGGGACAGGAAATACCAATTTATTGCATATCTCACCCGCAGCCGCTCAAATAATCAGTTCTAACGATGTTGTCCAACAAGTATATCAACAAATCCCCAATTTACCTAGAGAAAATCAGTATATTAGTAAAATAACTGGACAAATTGTGGAAACCAATACTTTAGCTAGTCGCCTAATTCGTTATCATATTTATATTAAGGGTAGATCACCTATTTATCGTTTGGACTGGAAACTGACTTTAGCTGATTATTTGGATGCCAATGAAACAATATATGCTGATAGTTATCCAGGTAATGATAGTTTAAAACAAAATCCAAAAGATAGCGATCGCATTGCTATTAGCAAACTTACCCGTAGCCAAAGAAATAACCTTGTTCAAGTTTTAGTGAATATTTTCCATCCCCGTGATCAAAAGATTTAACCTCACCAGATATGGCGGATAAAAACCTAGAAGCTTTAATCGTCAAAATTGTGAAAAGGGTAATTAAGAAAGAGATCAAAAATCTTAATCAAGATGATTTACCAATTGTTTTGACCGATTCTAATCCCACATTAGATAATTGGCAAAATTCCCAAGCAACAGAAGAATTGATTAATGATTTAGAGATTATCCCTTACAACAGATTACCTGATAGAGAAGATAGAGAACTTGAGCGTAAATTACGAGAACTCAAGTTTAAACAAGAATTGAGAAAAGATTGGATTTCTTTTTTAGCAAAAGATATAATTATCCATTCTACAACTACCATTTTCATTTTGACGCTGGCTGGCTTTTATCTATTTCGTATTCATAGACATTGAGCTAATTTAAAAATTTATTTTCTATAATTATTGTAGAGAAGTTTAATATAACGTCTCTACTTTAAATTATTGATTAACTATAGCGGTTATCGCGCTTGATGCAATACAATCAAGGGCGCAGACCCTGCGCCCCTACAGGCTTTACGATTTGTTGACTGTATCTCACAAAGAGTGCATACCGCTATATTACTGATGATTTATTGATTTTAATGGTACTACCGCAGCAGGTAAATGTTGATCCATCCAATTACTTAAATCAGTGATTACCTCAATATAATTAATATCGTAGTGTAAATCATGATAGCCTCCAGGGTATTCAATTCTTAACTTATCTGGATAAGTAACATTTTGATAAAAAATTTCACTGCCGGCGGGTAAAGCTATTCTATCGGCGCTACCATGTAAAATTAACAGCGGTACTTGCCATTTTTCAGCGTGAGTATGAATCCAATCCACTGTAGCAAAAAACTCTGTAGATAACCTAGCAGTGGCGAGAGTATGGCGTAATTTATCTTGAATATAGGAATCTAAAATTTTCTGATCTCGTGAACCTGCGCTAAAATCCAAACCAATATTTAAAGAAAAACGCGGCCACACCTGGGAGAGTAACTTACCTAAAACTACACGACTCAAAGGTACTCCCACTTGACCAATACTAGGTGCAAAAGCAATCACACCTGACAACGCAGATTTATCTTGCAGATAACGAAGAGTATAATCTAATGCAATTACTCCCCCCATACTATGTCCCAATAGAAAAATTGGGTATCCTGGTTGTTGCTGCTGAATCAAATTGAGGAAAGTTCGCAAGTCATCACGAAATTCAGCCCAGGTATTAATGTAACCTCTTTGACCAGATGAGCGTCCGTGACCGCGTAAATCAAAGCTATAGATAGCATATTCTTTTGGTAATAAATGCTCAACTATAGTCTGGTAAAGTCCGCTGTGTCCTCCAAGTCCATGGACAATGGCTAAGATTCCCTTGATTTCACCTCCAGGATGCCAGCTTTGGTAATACAAATCAAACCCACCAACACCGGGAAATTTGCCTTCTTGACGAGATGCAATCGTGTCGCTTTGATAAATCATAGACTTAATTTTTTACTTCCTTGGCCAGTAAGCTACTAGCTTATTAACGTACATTGTAGAGAACATTGCTTCTAACTGTAGGAATAAATACAGATAATTTATATAAAAATTATTATGTATATCCCCGACTTCTCTGAGAAGTCGGGGATCTGGATATATTGAAAGTAGTGACTTACATAACAATATTTGATCTTAAAATAGTTTAATATTAAACATTTAGTAATTAGTTATTGCTCATACCCATTCTTAATGCAGCTTCACAAAATTACCAGGTTAAGCCTTTTCTCCTTGAGAAGTTAGTTTTATCAGGCTTACATGAATTAGGATCACTCCATAAAAAAACAACTAACAAAACTCACAAATTATGAAATTTTCCCTAGCTGCAAATGCTGTGCAATCGCGTCAAACAAAAGAGAGATTTGCTAAACCAGAAGAACAATTATCCTATGAATTGGGTAAAGCCGTCCAGGAATTACCACCGCTTTACACAAGATTATTAGCGGGAACAATTAGTATGGTTATATTTGGGACAATTTCTTGGGCGCATTTTTCAGAAATTGATGAAGTTGCTACAGCAACAGGAGAATTAATCGCTTCTACCCAAGTCAGACCGGTGACAGCTTTGGGTAATGGTTCTATTTTAGCAGTGAAAGTCAAAGAAGGCGATCGCGTGACTAAAAATCAAATTCTCATTCAACGTGATCCCAATTTTCAACAAACTGATGTTAACCGTCTGGCTAAATCTAGTAAATTAATTGAAGATGATTTACAAAGATTACAAGCTGAACGTTCGGGGGGGAAAATTGCGGGAACAGTCCTCCAAGATGAACTTTTAAACTCTCGTTTATTAGACTATAAAACCAAACAAGCAGCAGTGGCAGCAGAAGCTAAACGTCAACAATCAATTCTTAACCAAGCTAAAGTTCGTTTGAGTCGATTACAAGAAAATTTGGCAAATGCTAAAATTAGTTTGACTAATGTTGAAAAAAATTTAGAGAATGCCAAAAAACTGCGTTCTATGTTAGATAATAATTTATCTATTGCCCAACAACGAGAAGAAAATCTTCGGACATTAGTTCAACCGGGTGCTTTACCTAGAGTTGATTATTTGGAATCTCAAGAAAGATTAAATCGGGCTAATACAGATATTATTAGAAACTCAGATGAAGTCACAAAAAATCAAAATAATTTAACAGAATCTAAAGATAAAGTCACATCTTTAGAAAAAGATATTGCTGCTCAATTTCAAGAAATTAGTCAAGCAGAACAGGCTTATCAAACTGCGCGTAATCAAAATATCCGGTTAACTTCAGAACGTCAAAGTGAAATTCTCACCCAAATCAATAAACGTAAAGAAGAATTAACTACTGTTGCCGGTCAATTAGAACAAGCCAAACAACAAAAAGATGGAGAAACTATTAAAGCTCCCGTTGCTGGAACAATTTACAAAATTAAAGCTACCAAAGGTCCAGTACAATCTGGGGAAGAACTACTATCAATTTTACCAGAAGGAGAAGAAATGCTTCTAGAGGTAAAAGTTCTTAATCGTGATATTGGCTTTATTAATCAGGGAATGCAAGCAAAAGTTAAAATCGCTACTTTTCCTTTTCAAGAATTTGGGGTGGTTAATGGTGAAGTATTACAAATCAGTCCAAACGCCATAATTGATAAAGAATTAGGTTTGGTTTTTCCGACGAGAATTAAGTTAAGTAAACATTCTTTGAATGTGCGCGGACAACAGGTAGAATTTAATCCAGGCATGGCTGCTAATGCCGAAATAGTTACTCGGAAAAAGTCAGTTTTGACATTCATTATTGAACCAATTACTCGACGGTTTAGCGAAGCATTTTCTGTGAGATAATAGCCACAAATAATCTTTAGATCATTAAAGACAGGAGTTTTTGTTTAAATGCAGTTTTCCTGTCTTTCTTTGGTGACGCTATCCGTCAACCCTAGGAGGTTGTTTTAACACAAACAGCAGAAGTCCCACATCTCACTCTTAGGAGTGTGGGATGAATGCGCGTGAGTGAGGAATTGCCCAACGGGCGAAATTGAACGCAGTTCAATCAGGATCGTTGGTCAATGACGAATGAACATTTTCTGATTTAAGAGAATCTATCCAATCTTCGACTAAGGACGTAATAGTTTTATCTTTGGCGGCGGCGTAAGTTTGCAATATTCGCATTCTTCTTTCGCTCATTCTCAGGTTTAGTCTTTTATTTTTCATAATGGGTAGTCAACGACTGTACTTTATGTTATCATAAGAACAGAACAGGTCGAAAGGAAACGAAAAAATATGAGAACATCTTACCAGTACCGATTAAAGCCAACAAAAGAACAAGCGGAAAAAATTGATAAAACACTAGATATGCTGCGTTGTCAGTACAATTATCAACTTGCTCACCGTTTTCATTGGTACGAACAAAACCGTTCTCCTATTGATAGATGTTCCATTTTCGTTTGTCATTTACCAGAACTAAAAGACAAGCCTAACCGCTTTAGTCAACAAGCATCATTAACCCAACTTAAAAAAGACCGTCCTTGGTACAAAGATATTCATTCTCAGGTGCTACAGGAAGTCCCAAAAAAGGTTGAATTAGCTTTTGACCGATGGCTAAAAGGTGATGTTAATGGTAAAAAATCGGGTAGACCTAGATTTAAAGGAGTCGGGCAATATAAAACATTTACTTTTCCTCAATTCAAACAATATCACTTTGTTAATAAGCAAGATTACGCTATCAAAAATAGGTGATATTAAGGTAATTGTTCATCGTCAAATGCCTGATGGGTTTGACATTAAAACTGTGTCTGTCACTAAAAAAGCAGACGGGTATTATGTAATTCTAAGCCTTGACGACAAAACAGTTCCCGCAATTAAACCTGATTTCAATGCTAATAATATCGTTGGTATTGATGTCGGATTAATTGATTTTATTGTCACCTCAGATGATGAAAAGATAATAGAGGAGTATGGTGAATGAACAACGTTGTAGAAAATGACAACAACGTAGAGATGCTATCT
>JANMGZ010000182.1:0-2990 GCA_031374905.1 Dolichospermum sp. OTE_70_metabat_362_sub | reverse complement strand
TTTACCTCACAGTTCTTGCATGGAGGTTGGTGGCACTTAATATCCAATATGGTCTATCTGTGGGTATTTGGTAATAATATTGAAGACCGCTTAGGGCATTTTAAATATCTATTGTTTTATTTAACCTGTGGTGCTATAGCTGCGCTATGTCAATGGTTTATTAGTATATACTCTACTGTTCCTTCATTGGGTGCAAGTGGGGCAATTTCTGGAGTTTTAGGTGCGTATTTAATCTGGTTTCCTCAAGCAAGAATTACCACTTTAATCTTCTTAGGTTTTTTCATCACCACAATTAATGTTCCTGCATTAGTAATTATTGGTATTTTCTTTGTCCAAAATCTCATTTCTGGTTTTGCTAGTCTCCAAGCAGCAGCTAAAATGAGTGTAGAAACTGGAGGAGTCGCTTATTGGGCGCATCTTGGGGGTTTTGTTGTCGGGAGTATTTTTGCACTCGTGAATAGGGAATAAAGAATAGGGAATAAAATCCTTATTCTCATCCTGTTCATCCTTAAATCCTGGACATCCTGATTCAGTCAGGTAATTGGTGATCAAATCCTGATGATCATCCTGTTAATCCTTTAATCGGTGAAAATCCTGATTCTGACAATTTTCATAATTAAATATTCAAATCCCGTAAAGCTAAACGAATTTGCTCTAAGCGAGTGCGGTTGACACCAAAATCAGAATCTCCCACACGAGAAGAGGAACGCATATGAATAACTGACTTATTACTCGGAAAATAAAACTCTACATCATCAACAAATTTGAAAACGCGACTTTTAGAAATCGCGTGAATATAATTATCTGTTTGTTCTATAACTTGTGTGCGAGGTACAACTGTGAGAACTTTGAGTAAGGTTTCTCTAGCTTGATCTCTGGTTACATGATAGGTGATGGGTGCGATCGCGTGTTTAGCATCAGCATTCTGACTAACAACACAGTTAGAGGAAGCTGGACAAGGAGTAAGCGAACCTGACACAATTCCCAAGCTAGAAGCCGAAGCAGTCGCAGGAACTATGAAACTAATGATTAGAGTTAGGAAAATCGAGAAAATAATATTCCGTAGTCGGCTGATATTTGTTAAATTGGTGGACATAATCAATTAATTGCTATATTGTGTGAATATCTGGAGGAATCGCACCATTTACCCTCAACTAACTCTGTAACGAGTGGTGTGATCATAAACTTAGCAGGAAAACCCCCCTTTACATCCACCCGTACACAAGAATAAGATTTTTTACTCTCAAAACCGCTACCACTGCGTCCCACATATAACAGCGAATCTGCAACTTTGCGGATGGAAATACTCGTATTATTAGTGAAAGTTTCCAGTAATTCTCCACCTTCCTGGCGTTGACGACGAAGACGACGACCACTACCACCAGCGATAATATAATTAATATGAGAATCTGCGTGTCCTGTATTAGCTGTACGCAAATGTTCTAAACAATGAGCGTGTCCGCTAAATACCATATCTACTAGTGGGCGCTCTTGAGTTATATTACCTAAACTTTTAGCCACATCATCAAAAACCTCCCGTAACCGATGACGGACAGCTAAAGTCTGTCTTTGATTCCATTTAGTTCCTTCTGTAACATAAGGTGGATGGTGTAAAAATATTACCCGTCCCCTCACTGCGGGATTATGCCAAGATGCAATTAATCTATCTCTTAACCATGCCAATTGTTCAAAATCAAAATTAGTATTTGTGTGAGAGTCCAATTGCTTTTCAATATCAATTTTTACCTCATTGATTTGATCTAACTTAGCGCCAAGTTCAGCCAGTAATTCCGCTTCCTCAGGTATTTGGGGATTTAGTTTGTCAAAATCTGTCAAAATTCGTAATTCTTCTTGATCAATTTCCTGACGATGTTGTGCTAATTCCCGACGGAAATTATCCCCCGCTTGGTTATGAGGTAAAGGATCTGGAGTATTGAAAGTATTAGAATCTAAGGCAAAAAACTCAATACCACTATAACAAAAAGTATAATAGCGATTAGGTAAACGAGTAAAACTTCCTGGTTGATAACGTAAACACTTCCCCGTATCAGTTTTTGCAGTGTAATTCTGTTTTAAATGCTGTTCTAACTCCGCTGGAGAAACTTCTGCTAAATAATCTAAAAAGGCTCTAGCATAAGCATCACCTTGATTTGATCCATGCCAACCAATTTCAATATCCTTATAACGAAACATTCGCCGCAAGGGTAAAGTTGGACCAGTTAGCAACCGATACAATAAAGGTACATCATAGTAATCATGATTACCCAAAACTGGTAAAATTGGCAGCTTAAAAACCATTTGATCATAAGCAATATCCTGGGGTTGATTACCACCAACCAAAAATTCCCGATAAGGTTCAATAAAATTAGCTGGGTAATATTCACGAGAACCCACCATATAAATTACATCACCAGTGTGCAGCACAAATCGGCAATCATCACTATGATTTAACATCATTTTCGCCACTTCCCGTTGGGGATGATGTCCAGAATGGGGATTAGTTCCAGTATCACCCATCACCATAAATGAAAACTCTAGACCATCTTCCCTGCCATCATCTATCACCATGCGGGTTTGGTCAATTCCTTGCTGTAAAATACTCGAATGCTGCCACCGCACCCGTTGTTTCATCTTTTGAATTTTGACCGGAATTGATGGTTCAGAAATCAGTTTCATAGGAAATAGTAATTAGTATATTGTCAAAAATGGCTAACGCCACGCTACGCTATCAGGATCTAAGAGGATGTTTGAAAAGTCTTTAGTTATGTATCAAACACTTTTAGATCCCCCTAAATCCCCCTTAGAAAGGGGGACTTTGATTCAAGTTCCCCCCTTTACAAGGGGGGTTAGGGGGCAGGGCTGTTTCATTCCACAAGACGAAGAAGTTTGTCAATATCGTGAGAGATAAATCTTTGGGCAATTGTCATGGAAGTATAACCATTTCGACGAAGGATGTTGAGTGCAATAGATCTGATGAGAGAAAGATTTGC
>JANMGZ010000171.1:0-4678 GCA_031374905.1 Dolichospermum sp. OTE_70_metabat_362_sub | reverse complement strand
CAATCAAATTTCGGAAAAATAAAGATTGATACCCGTCGCCGATATAATAGCTCACAATCAGAACAAGTCATATTAGGAGACGAATTTGGAGGAGTAATTTGGCAGAAAAAATCTGCAAAAGGGACAATTATTTTAGCAACTACACCATATTTAGCTGCTAATGCCTATCAAAACAATGAGAGTAATTTTAAATTATTAGCAGAATTAGTCACTAAAAATAGTCAAAAAGTATTGGTAGACGAATATATACATGGCTATAAAGACAAAGATACTAAAAAACAAGCGGGTGAAGATAGTATATTCAATTATTTTGCAAAAACTCCCCTATTACCGGCTCTTATCCAGCTAATTGTCCTATTATTGGTACTGATTTGGGCAGAAAATCGCCGTTTTGGTAAAGCAGTAACCTTAGCAACACCCGTTATAGATAACAGTCAGGCTTATATTCAAGCTTTAGCGGGAGTTCTCCAAAAAGCAGAATCTAGTGATTTTGTCGTGGAAATGCTGGGGAAAGAAGAACAGATACAACTTCAAAAAGCTTTGGGTTTGAGTCAAATTCCTTTAGACAATCAGGTGTTACTGAAAATGTGGGCAGAACAAAGAGGAACTAATACAGAAAAACTCAACGCAGTATTACAACTACAATCACAAAAACGCCGAATAAGTGAACGAGAACTGATAAGCTGGTTAAGTAAATGGCGTAACTTACGAGAAACTAAAAATTAAACTTATGGAAATGTAGGTTGGGTTGAGCGACAGTAAAACCCAACCAAACATTTAATCCTGTTGGGTTTCCTTTGTCAAACCAAACTACAATATAAACTTTCTATTTCCTCTTTTTTGTGTGTGAGTGATTTATCAATATGAATGAAACTAATAATTCCGTTTTAATTAATCTAGGGAAAGCAATTAATCAAATAGTTGTCGGACAACCTGCTTTGATTAAACAAACATTAATCGCCTTATTAGCAGGTGGACACATTATTTTAGAAGGAGTTCCCGGTACAGGTAAAACACTATTAGTTAAAGTATTAGCCCAGTTAATCCAATCTGATTTTCGCCGGATTCAGCTAACTCCAGATGTTTTACCATCAGATATTACTGGTACAAATATTTTTGACTTAAATACCCGCAATTTCACCTTAAAAAAAGGCCCCGTATTTACAGAAATACTTTTAGCTGATGAAATTAACCGCACTCCTCCAAAAACCCAAGCTGCACTCTTGGAAGCAATGGAAGAAATGCAAGTTACCCTTGACGGAGAAAGTTTACCTTTACCTGATTTATTTTGGGTAATTGCCACACAAAACCCTCTGGAATTTGAAGGAACTTATCCCTTACCAGAAGCACAATTAGACCGATTTTTATTTAAGTTAATTGTTGATTACCCAGAACAAGCAGCCGAAAAACAAATGTTATTAAATCGTCAGTCTGGATTTACTGCAAAACGTTCAGATATTGCCAACTTAAAACCTATCACCACAGTAGATGATATTTTGCAAGCCAGACAAGCTGTAAAAGAGGTTCAAGTATCAGAAACAATAGTTGATTATTTATTAGAAATTGTCAGAAAATCCCGTCAATATCCTGATTTAGCATTAGGTGCATCTCCTCGCGCTGCGGGCGCTTGGTTGCAAACTTCTCAAGCAGCAGCTTGGTTATCAGGCAGAAATTTTGTCACCCCAGATGATGTAAAATCAGTAGCTTCACCCTTATTACGTCATCGTTTATTATTGAAACCAGAAGCAATGCTAGATGGTTTACAAATTGACGCAGTAGTTGCAGCAGTAATTAATCAAGTTCCTGTTCCTAGATAATAGCATTTCTTCTTTGCGTCTTTGCTCCTTTGCCTCTACTCTACGAGATCCCTAAAAGGGATTGCGCGAAACAAAAACTATGATTCCAGCGAAAAAAGTTTATTTTTTATTAATTGCGGGAATATTTATCGCCCCAATTCTATCTATGATTGTGGGAACTTCTAGCACCATAATCATAACTTGGTTATTTGATATTACCATTTTCATTTTAATGGTAGTTGACGGTTGGGGAATGAAAGCAAAGCTTGTGCAAATTACCCGCGAATTACCTTCACGTTTATCTATTGGGAGAGATAATCCAGTTATATTAAAAGTCCAAGCTGGAAAAACTGATGCAGTTATTAAAATTCGTGATTATTACCCATCAGAATTTACTGTTTCCACAACCACAGTTACAGCTAATATTAATGCTAATCAAAACCAAGAATTAACTTACACCGTTTACCCAAATCAACGAGGGGAGTTTGCTTGGGGAAATATGCAAGTACGACAGTTAGGAATGTGGGGGTTAGTGTGGCATGATTGGCAAATTCCCCAAAATACCCAGGTAAAAGTATATCCTGATTTAATAGGATTGCGATCGCTCTCTATTCGTCTCACATTACAATCATCAGGTTCTATCCGCAAAATTCGGCAAATGGGAATAGGAACAGAATTTGCTGAACTGCGAAACTATCGCAGCGGTGACGATTTACGCTTTATTGATTGGAAAGCTACCGCTAGACGTAGTTATGGTAATACAGGCCCCCTAGTTAGAGTTTTAGAACCAGAACAAGAACAAACATTATTAATATTATTAGATCGTGGCAGATTAATGACGGCAAAAGTTCAAGGTTTGCAACGATTTGACTGGGGTTTAAATACTACATTATCCCTAGCATTAGCAGGATTACACAGAGGCGATCGCGTCGGAGTTGGTATATTTGACCGCCAAATACATACGTGGATACCCCCAGAACGCGGACAACATCACCTCAATCAACTCATTGATAAACTCACCCCCATTCAACCAGAATTACTAGAATCTGATTATTTAGGTGCAGTTACCCACGTCGTCAAACAACAAACCCGCAGAGCGCTCGTAGTCATCATTACTGACTTAGTTGATATCACCGCTTCCTCCGAACTTCTGGCAGCCCTTACCAGACTAGCACCCCGCTACTTACCCTTTTGCGTCACCCTGCGAGATCCTCAAGTTGATAAATTAGCACACACATTTACCGAAGATGCCACACAAGCTTATGTTCGCGCAGTTGCTTTAGATTTATTATCACAAAGACAATTGGCATTTGCCCAATTAAAACAAAAAGGAGTATTAGTTCTGGACGCACCAGCAAATCAAATCTCCGAACAATTAGTTGATAGATATTTACAACTTAAAGCCAGAAATCAACTTTGAATAGAAACTAAGTGTAGCTTGTTAATGTAACTCTTGAATCTGATTCATTTTTTCACGATGTACACCACTTTAAGTTTATTTATTGGTATTTTCAATGTTCTGCGAAAAAAGTTGAATGTTGATATTAATGTACAAACAACGGTGATTTCCTTTTAAAAACTGTTATACATTTAAGTTTGGGAATTATTTCTTCTTCCGACTACAATACCTCACCAAAACCACAAACAAACCCAGCCCAACCAAATATTTAATTGGATCTGGAACAACCGGATTTGGCGAGAAAAACCCCTCAATTAAACCAGCAACAATTAACATCGGGACAATCCCAAAAACCAATTGTACCGCCAGAGAACCGTAAAATTTTAACGCATCTAGACGGCAATATTTACCAGGAAATAAAATTGCTCTTGCAAGTAACAATCCTGAAGCACCAGCAAAAAATATTGCAGGTAATTCCAAAGCACCATGAGGAAATACAAACGCCCAAAATGGATAAGCTAGATTATTTTGACCTACCAAAGCACCAATAGCACCAATTAACAAACCATTAAATATTAGTATATAGGTTGTATATAAACCCGCTGTAATTCCGCCAGCTACAGCTCCAAAAGATACAGAAATATTATTCATCATAATATTACTAGATGCTAAAGGTTCAATTCCTACTATTGAACCCATCCATAATTCACCCTTATCTCGCACCAAAGAAATCAATCTTTCTGGTACTACCAAAGACATAAAACTCGGATCTTGCCAAGCATACCACCAAGCAATTAAGCCACCTAGAATAAACATAGCGGTGGCTGTAGCCATGTATAGGAAAGTTTGCTGCACCACTTGAGGAAATCCCCATAGGTAAAATTCCTTAGCCGCTTGCCATTCCTGTCGCCGCGAACCCTGGTAAATTTGTGTATAGGCGCGAGTTGTCAAAGATTGTAAACTTTGAATTAAAGTTTTACTTACTTGCTGAGTCCGCGCCCTAGATAAATCCGCCGCCACAGACCGATATAAACTCGCTAATTCCCTAATTTCCGCAGAATGCAGAGATTTTAACCGTTTTTGTTCTACTTTCTTCAATAAAGCATCTAAACGCTGCCAATTAGCCTCTCGTCTTCCTATCCAACGTTGAATATTCATAAACTTTCTAAATACTTAATCCAACTTAGCTTAAGATAACTTCAAGTTAAGCGCCGTATTTTAGGAAAAAACTAACACCATGTCTAAAAACTTTAGTTCTCCTCATCCTATTCAACCATTAAGTGTAAGTAGTGTTGTCAGTGCAGGAATGCGATTGTATCGTTCTCATCTTAAAGAATATTTTTTTATAGCCCTTAAAGCTTACGCGTGGTTACTTGTTCCCATTTACGGTTGGGTGAAATTTTACGCCCTCTCAGCCCTGATTTCTCGGTTAGCTTTTGGTGAATTGGTTAATCAACCTGAAAGTGTTTCATCAGGTGAGCGG
>JANMGZ010000155.1:0-3448 GCA_031374905.1 Dolichospermum sp. OTE_70_metabat_362_sub | reverse complement strand
ATTATTTACTGCAATTTAGATTCTGACTATCTTACTTAATTTCTGCAAAATTGCCCACAAATTTGGATTTTATTGATGATTATTTCTTTTTTGAGAATTTTTAGGAGTCTCTGAGGACGTAACCTACACCGCGGACAGTTTGAATTAGGCGCTTTTGACCTTCTTCTTCAATTTTGAGACGGAGGTAACGAATATACACTTCAATCACATTAGACTCACCCATAAAGTCGTAACCCCAAACATTTTCTAAAATTTTGTCGCGGGTTAATACTTCTCGAGGATGTTCCATTAAGAACTTTAATAATTCAAATTCCTTCATAGTTAAGTCAATGGCTTTACTGTTGTAAATAGCACGACGCGTTCCTATGTCGAGAACCAAATCGCCAAAGCGTAATTGCTCTGTGGTATCAATATCAGGTTTCAGATAGAGACGAATCAGTTTTAAAAAATCTTCCGAACGGTAAGGCTTGAGGATGTAATCATCAGCACCCGCATCTAAACAAGCTATCCGATCATCTACTGTATCTCTGGCCATTAAAATCAGCACAGGAGAACGATTACCGAGACTTCTCAGATTTTTACATAAAGATAGTCCTGATTCTCCCACGAGCATCCGGTCTACAACAATTAAAGCAGGTTGACGATGGCTTTGTCCGTCAGAGGCATCGCGACAGTATTGTAATCCATTGGCGGCATCATGAGTCACAATTGCATCATAGCCAGCTTCTTGCAAATCAAAAGCTAACTGATTAGCTAAAGTTTCATCTGGTTCAATCACCAAAACAAAAACAACGGGATTGTGAGTGGCTATCATAGCATTTGGGGTTATAGGATTGGGGATTCGTAATTAGAAAAAACCCTCTCCTCTAAGTTATAACCTGTGATCGGTTTCCTGATATTTCACACAATAAGTACTCGGACAAAATTAAATTCACTTCTTTAAAGAGGGAACTCTTAACTGGGAATAGAAAAATCAGTTGTGTAATCAATACCTTCGCCAAATTGGAAAAATGGCGAAGGTATTAGTGATTAATTCTGTCCTATGACTTATTAAGTCAAATTACTAAATTACAAAAACGCCTGAATTACTGACATTCGCTGAATCAGCCATTTACCTTCTTTACGAACCAAATCATAGCGAACACGCAATTTTTCATTGGAGGACTTTTTTTGCAGGCTATTTTGATAGAAATGGGTAACTTCTTGTACCTTAGCATCTACAGATACATAATGTTGATTTATGTCTAAGCCTTTTGTAGAGATAGATAATACTTCTACACTATGTTGGTATTGGCGATAGCGTTTATCTTCTTGTTCTTGCTGGGCTACTAACTGCCATTGGGATAAAGCTGCACCTGTTAAAATTTCATTTAAACCATCAATATCATGATTTTCTCCTAATGCTGAGGCTTTGGCAGATAACCAAGTCTCAATTACTTGCTTTGCTGTTTCCTTTGTTAATTCTTCAGCATTTGATTCAGGTTCGCTATTAGGGTCAGGAATAGTTATGGGTGGTCGATTCAATTCTATTCCTAACTTTTCTCCATGTAATGATGGACTGGGAAAGAAGATATTTTTTACCAAACCAAAAGTTATGGCTACTAATAGCGAAAAAACCAACAATCCTCCTAATGAAAAGAAAACTAGCCAAACTGAGCGTGTTTTTGGGTCTAGTCCACTGAGAAAATTAGTTTGAGACTGGATAAACCGCTGGGGAATTCTATTAGCGATGGGTTTACGTCGTCTGCGTTTTGGGGACTGGTGATTTGTGGCTGCGGTCGGAGTAGCATTGGTTTGATGTGGTCTTCTATTTGGAGTTGCTGCGGTTGAGGGTACTTGTGATGCTTGATTTCCATTACCTCTATCTGTTGATGGATGATTCCATCTAGGCATGGAAACATGGGTAGATTCAGGTTGAGATCGAAGATGTGTTTCTAATAACTCAGGATTAGATGACTGGTGATGATATTGCTGTGTTTGTGTAATGTTATTAGTATAGTGGCGCGAATGATTAATATCTGGTTGGGGAAAAGACTGATGATTAATTACTGCCCATTCATTAGTGATGTGGGCATCTGTAGGCAAAGATTCTAGATAAGCTTGGACTTGTTTATCGGCAAAGTAGTCTTTTAAAGAGGCTTGCTGTTTTGCTAAATCCTGAAAATGGGGAAATACTTCTTGCTGTAACCACTGTTCACTATATAAACATAGTCCTGGTAACAGGTCTGGTGAGTCTTGGGATTTTTCCCGAATAAAAGCTAAGGCTTCATATTCTTGACTCAGTTCTAAAACACGGGTAGCTTCTTCAGTTTGTCCCATTAACAATGCACAAAGCGATTGTTCTAAATGCACATCTTGGCGTTTGCCTAATTGCATTAACATTTGCTTGGCTTGGCGAATTAAAGCTGGTTGACGTTGAGCAAAACCCCTGGCAATTAAGGAGTATACTGCTAGATATGTAGCTACGGCTGAAGGACGTTTACTTTCTAATTCAAAGAGTTTATGCTGTTCTGCTACTGTTAAATAATGACGAATTTGTTGGATAAATCGTAAAAAGTCATCTATGTTTAATCCTGATTGGTCATTGCCAGTACCATCAATTCCGCCACGATCTTCTAAGATACTTTGTAATAATTCTAAGCCCTGCTGACGTTTAGCAATCTGTGTTTGTGGTAGTGCTAATAGTTCCAAGATGCGATAGGGACGCAGTTTGTAAATATCAGCGGTCATTTCTGCCCTGACGTTGGCAAATAATCCGGCTCGTGCTAATAATTCTTCGCCAGTTTCTAAGGATATGGCAGCATTTTCATAGTGACCTTGTTGCCATTCTTCTCGTCCTAGTTCTAGACAAGCGAGGGAGACGGTGAGAATAATATCTGGTAAGTCTGGGTTTTCAGGAACTTCTGTTTGGGTAAGACGATGACCTGTTTTGAGACTAACTAGATTAGGTTTATTAACTAAGTACGGGCGACCAAGTTTTAATACTAATTCATATTCTCCTAGTTCTTGGAGAATTAATAAAGAGCCAACAAATTGATCTGGAGTAATTTCAATGCTGAGACTTTGAGCATCTTGATCTTTGGAGTTATTATCTACCAAGGGTGCTGATGGAGATTGATCAGCAGTTGTGTTGGAAGTATAAGCATGAGCTAAATAAAGCTGATCATAGACTTTTCGCTCCTCTGTATCTAGTAAAACCATATAAGCTTGTGAAATCAGCCCTTTGCGAGAAGATATAGATGTAGTCGAATATTCCCGTCGTGGCAATTGAACAATGCGATCGCTGTATGCCTGTCGCAATTGTTCCTCACTTGCCGCCAACGGTAATCCTAGAATTCGGTAATAATCGAGCGGAATTCGCACAGCTTACGTCCCCTGCACTGTGTTCTCGTAGCTTCTCGTAAAAATTAACATAATTTATCTGGAGCATTCCAGGTTTCTAAAACCG
>JANMGZ010000135.1:0-3646 GCA_031374905.1 Dolichospermum sp. OTE_70_metabat_362_sub | reverse complement strand
AAGGTTTTTGTGATGGTAATTCCCATAGTTTTCAAAATGTTTTAAATCTCAAAAGTCTCAAAACTTTATTAACAGAATTTCTAACTATTGTTGAAAATAAAAAAATTATCTGTCACTATGCAGAACATGATATTGATGTCCTCAAACGTAGTTTTCAACAAGTTGGTTTACCCTGGCAAAATTTACAATTTGATTGCACTTGGATTTTGGCTAAAAACTGTTTTCTAAATTTAGAAAGTTATTCTTTAGAGTATTTGAGTAAATATTTGAATCTGCGAGCTAATAATCAATATTTTCTCCCGAATATGGCACATACTGCTAGTTATGATGCCACATTTACCTATCATCTTTATAGAAAAATTATTATAGAACATCTCAAAGAACAACCTAATCCATTTACTAGCAGTCGAGTTGATACTCCTTTTCAACATCATCCAGATTATGCAGATACTTATCATCGAGAATTTGAAATTTTACAAACTGCTTTAAATAATATCAAATTAGATTCTAATCATCAGAGTAAAGGTGTTGTTGTCATTGGAGAACCAGGTACTGGTAAAACTCATTTAATGATGCGACTCGCTCAAGAGAGATTATCAAGTAACAGATTACTGTTTATTCGTCAACCTAATAATGCTCAATCTGTACTTTATCATATTTATAGTAGAATTTTAGAATCTCTAGTTGAGAAAGTAGGAAATCTACCTCAATTATATTCTTTAATTATTAACACTTTTCGGAAAATAGTTAGCCTGAATGATAGAGATGTTACACAAAGAGATATAGATATTTTAAAAGCCTTATATGATTTAGAAGATAATAGTATTAGTGCTTTAAGTAAAGAAAATACACAACGAAAACGGGAATATTGGCAATATATAGAAAAAACTATTAATGAATGGTGGATGAGTAATTATGCTGCGGGTAGCTTTGCTTTATCTATTATTAAAGGAATGGTTAAATATTGCAGTTATACAGATTATAAATATAGAAATATTACCACTCGTTGGTTAGCAGGAAATGTTTTAACTGATGAAGAAGCAGAAACTGTTGGTTTACCAAATTGGGGAGAGGAAATTAGTAAAGAAGCTTTTTCTTTAGAAGCTATTTCAGTTTTAGGTAAATTATCTATTTTAGATGAACCTTTAATTATTATTTTTGATCAATTAGAAGGTTTAGGACTTCCTCATAATCAAGAAATCTTGTTGAATTTTGGGGAAGCTATCAAAGAGATTTTCACTCATGTTCCGAATAGTTTAATAATTTTGAATTTATTTCCTGATAGGTGGGAAAAATTTCAAACAATATTTGATCAATCTATTATTGGAAGAGTATCTCAATATCAAGTTTCGTTACGTCAACCAACAGAAGTAGAAGTTAAGTCTATTCTCAAGGTAAAAATGCAATCTATAAATATTATCTTAGAACAGTTATTTTTGCCTGAAGATTTAGATGATATCTTAGGAAAGAAACCTATTCGTGCAGCGTTAAATCGTGCTGCTAAATACTATGATTATAGAATTAATGGAATTTCTTTACCAGATGAAAGAAAACCAATTCGTGAATTAGATAGTAATGAAAAAATAGAACAGCAATTAAAATTTTTACAGCAACAGCAACAAACATCAATAGAAGTTTTAAGTCAACTAATTCAAGCTATACAATTACCTAATTCTGTTGATTTAAGCAACTTACGAGAAAAATTATTAACTTATTTATCTGGTGAGACTATAATTCCTGTAAATCCTGTAATTGAATATCTGAATGAACATAGAATTGAATTAGAACAAAAATATCATAATCCATCTATTATTAGTGATGGTGATGATGTTGGTAAATTGAAAAATATTGCTGAGGCTTTAACTCATATCCAGTCATTTAAATTAACGCAATATCGTCTAGGGAAAAAGGTATTACCAGAACATATTGTCATAGAAAAGGGCAATCAATATCATGTAATTGCTTTTCTAGAAATTAGTGGTTCACCCTTTACAAGTCGAATTAGTAATTTTAATGAATTGGTGATTAATAATCCTCAAAGTAAATTTTATCTAATTAGAGATGAACGTCAACCAGATGTTACTGGTAAAGTCGGTAAAGAAAGAATACAACAACTAGAAAATAGTAATAACGGGAATTTTGTTTTATTCAATAAAGAAGATAGAATTCTATTTGATTTGATTTATGATCTCATTATCAGTATTTATAACAAAGATTTAGATATAGATTTGGAATCAGCTTTAACATTTATTACTACTCATCAAGAATGGTATCACTGGATTTTTACAAAGTTTGGTTTTACGCCACCCAAACAATAAAATCGTTATAGTAAATTAGTACAGTGCGTAAGTCTGAATTTATGAAAATACTTATCCTCAATGCCGGTTCTAGCAGCCAAAAGAGTTGTCTTTATGACATTACAACTCCCATTCCTAATTTAGCCCCCCAACCTCTATGGGAAGGAAAAATAAATTGGACAGAAGACAAAGATCAGGCAGAAATTACAGTCAAAACCGCTACAGGTGCAAAACTGCAAGAGACCATTTCTGATGATTCTCGACAGGAACAATTTGCTTATTTGTTATCTACTCTCATAAATGGTGCAACCAAGGTAATTGACGATTTATCAGCCATAGAAGTGGTAGGACATCGGGTGGTGCATGGTGGAAAAAACTACCGAGATGCTGTAATAATTACAGAAGAGGTAAAACAGGCGATCGCTCACTTATGCAATCTCGCCCCAGCCCACAATCCAGCAGCTTTAGCAGGTATCGAAGCTATCGAAAAAAGTTTGGGTAACATCCCTCAAGTCGCAGTTTTTGATACCGGATTTCATAGCACCTTACCTGATGCCGCAGCTATCTATCCTATCCCCTATCATTTAGTAGAACAAGGTATTCGTCGTTACGGCTTTCATGGTATCAGTCATCAGTATTGTGCTACTCGAGCAGCAGAAATTCTGGGACAAGATTTACAATCTCTGCGGATAATTACTTGTCATTTAGGTAACGGTTGTTCTTTAGCCGCCATTAAAAATGGTTGTAGTATTGATACAACAATGGGATTTACTCCCTTAGACGGTTTAATGATGGGTAGCCGCAGTGGTGCAGTTGATCCAGGGATTTTAATTTATTTATTACAACAGTATAATTACTCTAGTCAAGAATTAGATAATGTGTTAAATAAATCTTCTGGATTAAAAGGTATTTCTGGGGTATCAAGTGATTTGAGGGATGTGATAGCCGCAAAAGAGCAAGGTAATCAACGCGCCCAACTAGCTTGGGATATATACGTACATCGTTTACGGGCTGGTATCGGCGCAATGCTGGCTAGTTTACAAGGTTTAGATGTTTTAGTTTTTACCGCTGGCGTTGGGGAAAAATCCGCAGGAATCCGTGAAGCAGCCTGTGAAGCCTGGGGATTTTTGGGACTAAAAATTGATATTGAGAAAAATCAAGACCAACCTATTGATATTGATATTGCTACATTAGATTCAACCGTGCGAGTCTTAGTTATAGAAACTCAAGAAGATTGGGCAATAGCTCAACAATGTTACCAATTGTTGCAACAATAATATAATTGAGGGACTATACTCATTTTTAATTTTTAATTAAAAATTGTTAATTTTAGCAATTAACAATTTTTA
>JANMGZ010000108.1:0-6389 GCA_031374905.1 Dolichospermum sp. OTE_70_metabat_362_sub | reverse complement strand
GGAATTGCCGATTTTAGACTACTTTTTGATAATTTAGCTAATCTTCCCAGTTATAAAATATTGGAACACGAAGATACAACTGTTTTACGTCGCTTCCATTTTGAGAAAGACGGAGGTGAGGGAAATATGTTATTTCGTCCAATTTCTCAAGTTGCTTTAGCGCAAGCTTTGGGAACTTTGGTATTTAAAAAAGGTTTTGCTTTGACGGATATTTTTAAGAAGTTGGAGAAATTTGACCGTCAAGGGGGTTTTAGTAGTATGGAATATCCTCAATCTATATGGTATGGGGTTTTATATGACCCCAATAAGAAGCGGGTACAGGTAGCAGGGAAAGATTTAGCTGTAAAGTTATTCATTTATATGTTGGGGGGAATGACTGAAAAAATGGAAGTTACTGCTTTACGTAAAGCTTTAGCTAATGCTAGGACAATTGAAGAACAAACTATAAGTTTTGATGGAAAGTTTGTGAAACCACAGGATGTGGGACTACCATCATTAATATAATTATTCTTGATGGTAGATAAAATATCAATCCTGAAATAGAATTTATCTGAAAATAACTATATTAAAGTAAATTAGGTTTCAGGATTTTCATCTAATATTTCATGTCTTAACTTTTCAAAGCGTTTTGCTAACAAAGCTTTCAAAACCTCTGTGGCAATTATTTTTTGTTTTTCTTCGGAAGCTAGTAATATATCTTTATATTCATATTCAATAGCTTCGACAGAAAGCAAATGATGGTGTAAAAAATCAATACTTTCTTTATTATTTTCCAATGCTGATTGAAGCTCTAATTTTGTAAAAGAGGCATGATCTGACCAATACCGATTTGCCTTAGCTGAAATCCAAGAATAATTAAGGGGAGAATTGATTGGATGATCATCATTTCTTGCTACTTTTTCTCCCGTAAAGCGATACCATGAATTTACAGCATATAGATGATCTGCTTGAAGATCGCTACGGCCTGTGTGAAGTGGCATTCCACGTTTTAGTTCATGGTTGTTATCACTCTTATCTCTAGGTTCTCTAAATTTAAAGTCTGATAAACCATTCCTAATAGTAAATGCAAGAATTGCTAAACCCATTGTTCGGTTAGCAGATGTCATTAGTGTCTCTTTATTAGAGTAACCATCTGCATCACATATCATTTCAAAACGGTTGCCTAATTTACCATTAGAGCCTAATATGGGAACTTCAGTTAAACGATGATTGTCTTGATTTTCTCCATTACTAAGGTCAGATACATCATCCCATTTGATAGTAGGTTTAGATAGGTATGCAAGCAATCTAGGAATATCAGCAAGCACTCGCTTATCAATAGACGAGTGTGCTTTTTGGTAAGCACCACCAAACAGCGAACCCCAGTACCACCACTGGATTTTTTTCATCAGAGTGCCAGATGGATCTTGATACAACTTACTCCATACAGAATCAGTTAATACTGATGCCAAAACCAGATCCATTTGACGATATGGAAGATATGACAACTTAGGAACTCCAAGCCTCGCTTTTATAAAAAAGTAAGCACGTAGTAACTGTTTTGCTACTTGTTCTTGAACATTTTGAACGGTATGACGAGACAAGTTCAAAATAAGCTTATCTGAGTATCCCCAATCTTCGAGCTTTAATATTGAACGTGCTGCTTCTTGAGGACTAGAATAGCTAGAGAGTGTATTGCTTCGAGTTGACCAGTCATCACCTAGACATTCTGATAACTTTGTGTGTAGTACGATGGTTTGAGCAAAAGACCTAGCAATAGATTCTGGAAACTTCAATCCCTTAACTACTTGCTCAGAATCTTCGTTTTTTTCACCGAGAAAATCACCAATATTCCAGAAATTCTCTAATCCATCTTCTCTGGCTGCCTCTGGTAATAGTTTTACATATTTCTTAATATCTTTCTGACTTTGTATACAAGCAAATTTCATAATATCTCTAAGGCTGGAGTCTGTGGTTGTAGTTTTTGCAACCAACAAATCGAAAGTTTCTAATTCAACACCTCCCATATTAATGACTGAAAAAATGCCTGACAGTCGATTAAACTCTTTTGAGGGTACTTCCAATACTGGAAATGGAAATTTAATAATGTTAACTAGCATTTCCTGAAGTTTGGCTTTCCAGCTTAGGAAATTTCTTTTCAATCGTTTCCAATCTTCATCATATTTAGTTTTGTCAATAGTACCTTGATTGAGATTTTCTTTTAATTTTTTACCTTCCTTTGTTTGGCTAATAATCATATCTTGCCTGTCTTCAAATAAATCTATCAAAAATTTAGTAGGATCGAATTCCAATGATTTATTATCGTCATTTTCTATATAGAGTTTATCTAAAGGAAGATAGATACTTTCTTCCAAACCTACTTGTTCTTGTAAGTCTTTAACTGTACAAAAATTCGCTAAATCTGACTCTGATTTGTCGTAAAAATAAGGACTATTTTTATCCGTCTTTTTATATTTAAGAAATACTAATGCCTCGCAAACTTCTTCATGTTGCATTTCTCTAATATTTAGCCATTTCAAATCAGCCAATCCCAATTTATTAAGATTTAAAAACCATCTTAATCTATAATTTCTATTCAGTTCACTGCCATCAGCAAAATGATATGTAGTTCCAAATATAAGATCAAGTGAGGTCAATCTCTGCTGACCGTCTAACAGATAATCACAGTGATAAACGTCACCTTTTTGTAAATATTGTGTTGCTTTTAATCCTACTATATCTTCTGACTGAAGATTAGCTTTTTTAAAAAAACTTCACGTAATGAATTCTCAGGGATGGATATAGGTTTGTTAACAGACATAGTTTTACTATCAGATTCTGTTCCAATAAGAGCTTGACCTACAGGATATTCAAGTAATATAGAAGCTATTAGAGACTGCCAACGCTCTGGATTCCATACAAATGGACGTTGAAAGTTAGGTAAAAGTAAATCTCCTTTACGTAGCGAATACAGTAGTTGTCCAAGAGTTCTTGAAGTCAATGACATAGTTTAAATTCTCAATTTTGTAAAATAAATGCCTGTCTAAGAAAGATTATTGTATTTTATCTATTTTGGCAAAAACCGTGTGATATCAAAGTCCTCTTGTTGCTCTTCATAAAATCTTTCATTGACTAGTATTAAAAGCAACCTATCTGAATAATCTACTGCTCCCCGTAATTCATTTTGTAATATTTCTAGACCTCCATTAGCATACTCTTCAAATAAACGAAGTCGTTGATTCTCATAGTTATCATTATTGATAGATAAAATAGAAAGGTCTTTAAATTCAATCATTGCCAGCAGCTTAATTACTAAGTCATACCCCTTAATCAAAAAATGCTCTTGTCCGATTGGTGCTGGTTCACGTTTAGAAATTTCCCCCAAAGGAACACGCTTTTTATACTTTACACCCAAAGCAGCAGCAAAAACAATCACATCAGCAAAAGTCTGAAAAGGACCAGTTCCCCCATCAGCAGAAGTTAAACTTTTCACCAACTCAGCCTTATCCTTAGCAACCCTGATTCTACCAGTTTCCGCCATAATTATAAAAAATGCACCCTTAATATCATAAACCAACGCTAACTTATTAATACCACAAACTCGCGCTCCTCTCCGCGCCTCTGCGCCTCTGCGTGAGAAAAAAAATTCCTCATTCAACCTCAACAATTTCAGTATATTCAAAACCATTCAAACTCTGTCGAACCAAAGAATATCGTTCCCTACCCAAATCAATAAAATCCTGTTCACAATTAGGCTTAGAAGAATAATAAACCAAAACATATTCCTTCCCAATCTTATCAGCAATTTCCTCCTCAACCTCAACCCTCCATTGAGTCTTAGTCACCAACACAACCAACTGATTTGCTAACTTAGGAATAGTTCTCGCAATGTGACGACGAGAATTAGCATCTAAACTCCCAAAAGGAGAATCCATAACAATCGGAAAAGTGCTACTTTCAGGAAGCATGATCATTTTCCGCTTCTCACTCCAGTCGCGCACCTTATCAATAATACTAGCGATAAAAGATAAACTGAGAATTTGATTTTCTCCCGTCGAAGCTGCAACTGGTGCTTCAATTCCCGTCGTATTTTCCACCAAACTCAACTCATACTTTTCGCTAATTTTGGGAACATAAGGAGTAAAAGACATATCTGAGAAAATTTCCTGTACCCGCTGTTCCAATTGCAGACGAAACTGATTTTCTTGACGGTTTTTAACTTCCGATAATCGTTCAACAGCATCTTGAGTAGCATTAATGCGACGCTGTGCTAAAGATTGTTTTTCCTCATTTTGTTTTTGCTTAGATATTTGTTTTATCAAAGCATCAATATCTGTTTTCAGGTGAGAAACTTCCTGTTGATTTGCACCTTGTTCTCGATTTAATTCATCAATTTTAGCTTCAATTTCATCCAGACGTTTTTGTAAACTACTAATTTCTTCATTCGGATCTTTTCGCAATTGTTCTTGAATAGTCGCTAATTCCAATTCAACTTGATTGAGATTTTCTCTTAACTGTTGAATTCGTGCTTGTTCCCTATCCGCTTCCTCCCAAAAAGCAACTGCTTGTTTATCAATTTCATCAACTTGTGCGCTCATTCTAATTGCGGTTTCTTCCACAGTCGAAGAACCGGCTTTTCTCATCAAATTCTTAACATGAAAATGAGTATGCGTTCCTTCCCTTAAATCTGCACCACAAATACAACGTCCACTATTGAGTAAATCATTGACAAATTCCCGCGAAATTCCCGCAGTTAATTCACCGCTTTGTTTTAAATTTGTGAAGATTTCCCGAAACTTAGCCGTAGTTTCCGATAACAGAACCGTATAACCTCGTGCGGAAATAACTTTTTTTAAATTCTCCCGTGTTTTCTTCAACTCTTCCCGCAAACTATCTCTTTGGGATTCTAAACTTTGCTTTCTTTCCTGTAATTCCTTAACAGCACTCAATTCTCTTAACTTGTTACTAACTTCCTTTTTAAAAGTTTGCTGATATTCCAACTCTTGCATTATTTCCGTTTGACGTTTATTGATATTATCAATTTCCAGTTCTTGTTTTTCTTGCTGATTCAATAACTGTTTAGTTTCCGCGTCACCAATGTGTTTCAACTCAGTTTCTAAACTCTTTTTCGCATCTTTCAAGTGTTTAATCGAAAGTTCAATAACTTCCACACCCAAAAAAGTCCTAATTGCTTCAGAAATTTCCGCTTTATTATCAGAACGGACAATTTCTTCAATTCGTTCACCGTCAAAGAAAAAATATTGATGTAAACTTGCTGGTAAAATCTGAGTAATAATTTCCTCAGCTTGCTGAAGGGGAAAATACCATTTTCCGTCATCTCCAGCAACTTGAATTTTTAACTGAGTTTTCCCAGCTTCAATTACATCACTTTCATTTTTATAAACCCGACAACCACGAGTAGCACGATAACGATTACCTTCATGTTCCCAACCAACTTCCACCCAACATTCCACAGGTTGACTAGGTTGAGATTCTGAAATTGCGCGTTTATTTACTAACTGTTCAGTTGACGCAAAAGCCGCACTAAATTTTTCATATAAAACCCAAGTAAACGCATTCAAAATACTAGTTTTACCAGCACCATTACTACCATAAATCATCGTAGTATTTCTAACATCTCCACCAGCCAAAGTTATTTCGGGAGTTTTCCCATAAAAGGAACGAAAATTACATAATTTAATAGAAGTTAGCTTCATTGCACCGCTTCCTTCACAATAGTGAGAATATCATCATTAATATGACCTTTGCTTTTTCTATCTAATCGGCTTTTCTCTAATTTACACACCTTCTCAATAATTTGCTTTACCTCTGGAGGTGCGTTAGTAATTGGTTCTTGAATATCTTCAATGTTTGATTCTGGTATCATTTTAAAACAGCAATAGATTTATTTTCTATTTTAACCAGTTCTGATACTATAGATATAACCAACGCCAAAATTCTCTAAAACCCTTCTTCCTTTCTTTCTTCCTTCGTGTCCTTCGTCCCTATATCCCTCCGGTCCCGTCAGGGATACGTGGTTCGTTTCTTCCTACATAAATACTAGTATAAATTGATATTTAAGTAAAAAAAATTCTTTTTTTTTGGGGTTTTGGGGGTTGACTTGCTTGGCTAGGTGTGATATCTTAATAATGGAAATGCGTGCCTTCATAAAAATTTTACTCCCACTCCATTATATTAATATAGCACATCGCCGGCGATGTTGCAAGCCAACCCCGAAAAAAAAATTTCGCGCCAGATATAAAAGAAATTGTGTAAAATTGGATATTATGATCAAGCTAGATAATGGATTTTCAACTCCAAGCACCCTTTGTCCCTACCGGTGATCAACCACAAGCGATCGCACAACTTTCTGCTAGTATTCAAACAGGAAATCATTATCAAACATTACT
>JANMGZ010000098.1:0-2213 GCA_031374905.1 Dolichospermum sp. OTE_70_metabat_362_sub | reverse complement strand
GCTGCTGATTTCACATTTACGGACTCAGCAACGCCAGTTTTTTGGATACTCAACACCCAATACTTACTATTTACACAGCTTCTGTATTCTTTTCTCCTGTCCGAATGCGGACAATTTGTTCAACAGAAGAGATGAAAATTTTACCATCACCGATTTCACCAGTGCGGGCTGCGGAGATAATTTTATCTACAACCATATCAACTTGGGCATCTTCAACAACGATTTCCACTTTCAGTTTTTGCAGAAACTCTACAGTGTATTCCGAACCCCGATAGCGTTCAGTTTGACCTTTTTGCCGTCCAAAACCCCGAACTTCAGAAACTGTCATCCCGACAACACCTGCGTTAACTAGCGCGATTTTTACTTCATCTAGCTTGAATGGACGGATAATGGCTTCTACTTTTTTCATTTTTTTGATTCCTGACTTCTAATAACGTCGTTTATATATCTAACCAGATTAATTGTCTCAAGCTGTAAATATAGCCATAGTTATTTAATTTCAGCTTGATGTATAGGATTTGCACAATTTTTTCACCGTCTTTAATTATGGACTATTTTCTTGCAAAAGCGATCTCCAATCAGCGATCGCCTGTTCCGTCCACAGCCAATTTTGTGATAACCTCTCAATAGTAAAGTCTGTGGGCGCATTTTGAATCACCATTTGTCGAAGTTTAATCGCCTCGTATAAATATTTCTGACGTTTACCAGCAGGTTGAATCTGGGCAGATTTATATAAACCCAAAGCCAAACCAGCATAAGCAGTTAAAGCCTCCGGCTGCCCAACTATTTGTGGATATTTCATCGGACTTGAAGTTTTATTCTGCTGAGGGTTTAAAGCCAAACTCAGGGATTTGAACCAAGCATCATTAGCATAATTGAGATTATTCTCTGCATAATAGGCAAATCCTAAAGAATTATTATACAAAAGCGAATCTGGCTGATTTTGTACAGCCCTAGCCCAATAACGACGGGCATCGTCAATACTGTATTTGTTATTTTTCGTTTGTACTAACTGCCAAGCTAAACGCCCCCGAAAAAAGTTCACAGATGGATTTTCAGCATTCTGAGTAGGAATCAAATTTAAAGCTGTTTCCGCCGCAGTAAACGCACCACGATTTAGTAATTCATTAATAGCATCCAGTCCAGCCTTTAAGTTACCTTGACTCAATTGTGCCGTAGCCGTAGCCGTGACAATACCCGTAGCTGAATTAGCTAAATTAATACTTAGATACTGATCATTTTTGAAATTTTTTCCGGGAATCGGTGGCACATCAGCAGAATTTTGCGCTTTTTGTTGATGCCACCACCAACCAATCCCAACGATCACAGTAATTACACTTGCTCCCACCAAACCATACAACAAGAATGGTAATTTTGCCCGCGAAAAGCGATTACCCTTTGGCGGTAGAGGTGATGGTGATAGCTGAGGATTTACCTCACGCTTTTCAATATTCGAGGAAGTTGGAGTAATCTGAGTTGGTACATTTCCCCAATTTAAATTTTCTTTAGCCTCAGCAACCTGCATTTCCGACAGATAATGATGATCCTGTGGGATCAGTTCCGCCTTCATACTTGGTTCTTCTGTTTTAGCAGCCGGATTACCAAGCTGACGAAACAAATCTGCAACTATGGCCGAATCCTCATGATAATTAGGGTTATCAAACTCAATTTCATCGACAAGATCACCCCAAGTATCCTCCCCTAGCCAGTCTACCTCCGTCGTCTCCTCTCCAAAATTAGGATTGAGAATATCATCAATAGCCATCATGCTTTCTAGATTACTGGCCCCAGCAGCATAGTTATAACTATCTGTCTGCTTGGGGGGCTGATATTCGTTCAGTAACTCCGATAGCCCGTGTGGCGTAGTCATGTAGCCAGATAAGTTAACTTCTGGTGTCAAACAGCCATCAAATTCTCGCTGGAGATACAAAATCGGCAAAGCCCAGTACATCTGTTGAGAACCATAGGCAGAAATTAAGCCTTGACGGACTCGACTTACACATAAATCTAAAGCATAGCCTTGACCTAAATTGCGGTAAAACAATTGTGTCAGCGTCAGTGCCACCTCATCAGGTATGCGTTCTGACATCGCTAAAATACTTCTAATTCCCCGTTTTACCAAACTTTCAGTTAAATTACGTTCTCCTGAGTTTTCCTCCGCTTCAGACTTAGCTCGATATGCGCCCAAACAAGAGTTAAACACTGCCATTTGG
>JANMGZ010000092.1:0-33802 GCA_031374905.1 Dolichospermum sp. OTE_70_metabat_362_sub | reverse complement strand
GTTATTTAATACAACAGATCCAGGAGCAATTACTTATAGGCTCAATTCTTTGGAAGGGGTTTTGGTGACAGACGGTGAACATGGTTGTGCCTATTGTTTAGGGGAAAATGAAGGTAAAATTCCGGCTTTCTCCATGTCTGTGGTCGATACAACCGGTGCAGGAGATAGTTTCTTGGCTGGGTTTATTCATCAATTGCAACAAGTTGGGATTCACAGCTTGGAAGACGCAGAAACCGCAAAAAGGATTGTCACCTATGCTAGTGCTGTGGGAGCATTAACTACTATTAAACCAGGTGCGATCGCATCCCAACCCACTGCTAATGAAGTTGATGCTTTTCTAGCTTCCCATCAACTTTAAGCAAGATTCAACAGGAATATCAGTTATAATCCCCATCGGCTGATATTCCTGAATAGAAAACAGACAAGAATTATGCTATAATGCACTGAAAAATTTATATAAATTTCGATTATAAAGTATTGCAAAGTTATCTAAAAAAAGATTGGGTTTAATATAGATATATAAAGAATATGAGTCAATAGTTAATAACAACCTTAGAATGCAGATATCGCCAATTGAAAAGACTTGAAAAAAGAGGCTTAATATTATGGCTATCTCCAGAATGTTTGTTAATATGGCTCAATTTGTTTCTGAAGCCTTTATGCGGATTTTTACCCCTGCGAATGATGCCTATCCTATGATTGGGGTACAGCCTTTTACAGGTAGAATATATAAAAAAGGTAAAGCAGTTTGGTAGGTATTGAATTGAGAGAATTTACGCTATCTTTTTGTGTCCGTGGGTTAAGTTTTTAAATGTTTCTGTCTCTATATCCGTTGTGGTTTTGTAAGAGTTAGATCCCCGACTTCTCTAAGAAGTCGGGGATCTAATTGTTCATATATATCGTTCGGATTTCCCTAAGAGACTATTCAAACCCACGAAGGTGGGTTGTGTCTGTGTAGCCGCGACTTCTAGTCGCCAGAGCTACTACCCCCCCATCTCTTGCAGCATTGCTTGTATTCTCTGTGCGCTTTCTGTGTCATTTCCCCGCTGATATAAATCCAATGCTTTCTTGAGAACTTTATTTGCTTGTGTGGTTTGTCGTCGTTGTTTAAACATAGAACCAATTAATTCATAGGTGCGCGGATTATTTTTATCTAAATTAATTGCTTGTTCATAAGCCCACATAGCTGATTGATAATCACCCAAACTAACTTGGGAAACTCCTAATCCTAAATAGGCGTTGATATTATTCCGATTTAACTGGATAGCCCGACGATAAGCTTCTTTTGCCCCGCTGTTGTCTCTTGTGTTACTTTTGAGATAACCCACAGCATAGTAAAAATCACTATTATTAGGATTAATAGCAATAGCTCGACGATAAGCAGCTAAAGCCGAGGGAAAATTACCTTGTTGAGTATACAAGTAGCCAATACCAGCATAAATTCTCGCATTTTTGGGATCTAATTTTGCAGCTTGTTGATAAACAGCGATCGCTCCATTATAATCTTTAGAATCTACCAGTCTTTTTCCCTCTTCTATCAGGTTTTTTAACTGTGAATCATTAGCTTGTACCACCAGTACATCAGCTTTTGCCATTACTAGTGAGTTAGTAAATAAACATCCTAATAATAAAGCAGTTAAGACGAGTGATGTTTTTTTGTACATAGTAAATTTTCCTAAATTCTCTTAAACTATTTTTATTCGTACATTAAAACAAAAATATTGATTTTTGCACTCTGTATTTATTCACATTTATACAATATTAATAATTTCTTAAATTACCCCTTCAGAATTATAGCAATGAATTAATATTTTCGCCAATATTAGTGATAGATTATACTAAATTTCAGGCAAATGAAGAACGAAATTTCCAGCAAAAAATAGCTTATGCCACGCTGCGCTATTAAGTATCAATAGGGTTTTACAGCTAAGTTCTGCTATAATCACTTAGTTGTTGAACAAATTTATTTATGCTCCTCACTACTACTGATGTTATTCAAGGTGCTGTAATTCAGTCATATCTGGGTATCGTTACAGCAGAAGTTGTCTATGGTAGCAATTTCTTGCGAGATTTTTTAGCGAGTATTCGGGATATAGTGGGTGGACGCACTGGGAGCTATGAACGTCTCTTTGAAGAAGGGCAACGGAAAGCAATGGCAGAATTAGAAGAAAGAGCGCAACGCTTAGGGGCTGATGCTGTTATTGGTATTGCTGTTGATACAGGCACAATTAATGTTGATCAATCTGGTGTTTTATTAGTAATTACAGCCACAGGTACAGCCGTGAAAATTCGTTAATAAGTAGTCGGACAAAATTAAATTCACTTGTTGACAGAGGAAACTCTTCACTAGGAACAAAAAATTCGTTGTGTTATTAATTCTATCCCATTACTTATTTTCCTAATTTGGGAATTTTCAAACATTTACTCACCTAGGCAATTTATGACTATAGAAATAGTAAACAACTCTTTCTACAGATAGAGATTTAAAATCCTAATTTGTCGTTTAATTTTAAACATAACCATAAAAAAAGTTGAGTAGAAAAAATTCACATTACATTAAAGGATTTTTTCTTCTTGAAAAGAATACAATACATAAGCAACTTTGCTGCAATAGCAAGGGAGAAAAGTATCTATGTCATACGCAAATCGGGTAGGTGAGGATATTAGTCCTTCTGAGTCAGTGGTAGCTAATAGAGTAACTGAATATCGGGACCGTGTGCGTTGGGGTCCAATCATCTCCGGCGTACTAGTGGCGTTAGCAACACAATTAATCTTGAGTTCCTTTTTTAGCGCCCTTGGTGCAGGAAGAATTGCCGAATCCTTAGCGCCGAGAACCATTACTCCTAATACTCTGAGTAATGTCGGAATTTGGTCGACAATTGCTTTATTACTATCTCTATTTATTGGTGCTTGGATAACAACCCGTGCTTGCGGACCAATGCACCGAGATACAGCAATACTCAACGGTGCAATTATGTGGGCAACAACACTAGCACTTAGCTCTTTTCTGTTAGCAAATGGAGTATTGGGTGCTTTTGGTTTAGCTGCTAATAATGCAGGAGAAATGATTAATCAACTACAGCAACAAAATAATGCGATAAATCCCAATATACCTGTTCTAACTGCTGAACAAACTCGTGATATTGCCGCTACAACTTCCAGAAGTTTGTGGTGGTTTGTGTTTGGTTCTTTATTAGGTTTACTTACTTCTTTGGTAGGAGCAGTTGCAGGTGCGCGTACCACTTCGAGGAATAATAACAATAATTACAATTCTTGATTGCACAATTATTAACCTCATTTGCTAGTACCACTTTATCGAAATTAAAGAGGTTACTTTTTTAAATTTTCGGTAAAACTCGTTGGAATTCTCCTTGATTGAGAGTTGCAAAATACAGTTCAATTTCCATAGCAGGATAGCGACTGTGAATTAATGAGTAAGCCCGATTTAAATAATCTGTATGTACTTGCAACTCTCGTTCTGGATTTTTGTTTAAATTAGGATCAATCATCATTGCATAAGCTCCACAATCTTGATGATCAATAATAATAACTTTGTGGATATGATGAAGTTTATAAGAAATTTCTAACTGATCCCAAAATGCTTCCGCATCAGATTTATGAGGAAATCCTGTTAAAGCTAGAGAAGCTCCTGCTAAAGTTGTTAAATCATATTTATCAGTTAAATTTTTACTCCTTAAAAAATATTGTTCTTTTTTCAAAAACCGAAAGTCAATACAACTGAGAACTAACGCTTGCGCTTGATTAACTTCAGCTTTTGCTGGTGTCGTTGATTGTAGAACAGTAAAAGCTACTACTCCCGGTAAGAAAGATTGGAGAAAATGACGACGACTAGAACAACAAAGACATTGATTGATAGTTTTATTCATTTCTTCTCTTCTTTAATTGATCCTAATCAAACTTAGCAGCTTTTTTAGAAAGATACCATCTTCAGCTATATATGGTAACTAAATATTTTTCACCATTAACAAATAGTTCTCGAAGTTTTGGAGGAAGTTCTAGATTTTCTTGAGGTGTGATTAAATTCTCAATTTATCAACTCAAAACTTTAATTAACTGGGGAACTAAAGCTTTCAAAGCGTTACCACGATGACTAATTGTTTTTTTTAAATCCGTCGTCATTTGAGCAAAAGTTAATTGTTTCTCGGGGACATAAAAAACCGGATCATAACCAAAACCACTATCACCAGAAGGTGAAAACAAAATTTCACCGAGACAAATACCTTCAGATTGAATTACTATTTTTCCTTGAGGATTTGCAACTGCGATCGCACACACAAATTGAGCTTGGCGATTTTCCTGATCACCTAATTCTCTTAATAACCTCTCAATCCGTTCTGTATCGGTGTTCCCATAACGAGCAGAATACACCCCTGGCGCACCATTAAGAACATCTACCTTTAAACCAGAATCATCCGCGATCGCCCAATTACCCGTAACTTTGGCAATTTCCGAGGCTTTGAGAGCAGCATTTTCCGCAAAAGTTTCTCCTGTTTCTTCCACATCCAAATCTTCCGGCTTTAAAGCTAATTCCCAACCAGAATCAGCTAAATAAGCTTGCATTTCCCGCAATTTTCCGGGGTTTCCTGTCGCTACTACAAGTAATTTATTCATTGGTTATTCTTCATTGGTCAAGAAAGAAGCAAAAAACAGCAATTTTAGCAATTAACAAACGCTGACTTTTTTATTCAAAAGTTTCAGAAAAATTGACTTTTTTAGATAATTATTTTAAAGACAACTCTACATTAATTGATAATAAACTTATTATAGCATCTTCTGTTACAGACTTTATCAAAATTCATTGATTTCCAGAATTATTACAGCGTCTATTCCCTATTTTTAGAGAATATCTAAGAATTTATGATCATTAATCATGTCCCCTTTCTCTGGCTATTTGCATCTCAAGCCTGAGAAAATTATTTATCCAGCATCTCAGCATAAAGTGCTATGGACTGATAAAATGTGTTCACTTTCATGGCCAAGTTGCTAATAAATGAGGTATTTATGAATCAAATTCATCGGGTGGCGATTGTCGGGGGGAATCACGGTAATGAGTTAACAGGAGTTTACTTAGTCAGAAAATTTCAGAAATATTCCCATTTAATCCATAGAGACAGTTTTGAAACTTTATCATTACTTGGCAATCCTAAAGCTATTGCTGCACGAACAAGATATATTGATACAGATCTGAATCGGTGCTTTAATAAATATAAATTATCAAATCCCAAAACCTCAAGTTACGAAGAATCCAGAGCGCGAGAAATTCAACAAATATTACAACCAGAAAACCAACGAAATGTAGATACAATTATTGATTTACATACTACTACTGCAAATATGGGATTATGTATTATTCTCGGAAATCGGCATCCTCTATTACTTAAATTAGCGGCTGATTTGAGTGCAATTAATCCTTTGGTAAAAGTTTATATTCATGAACAACCAAAAGACAGTGGCTTTCTCCGTTCTTTATCTGATTTAGGTTTTGCTATTGAAGTCGGTGCTGTACCGCAAGGAATTTTAAATGCTGAATTATTTCAACAAACTGAGCAACTTATTTATAGTGTTTTAGATTATTTTGAAGCCTATAACCAAGGAAAGAATTTGCCAGAAAATAATATGCTAACAGCTTATAAATCAATTGGTGTTGTTGATTATCCCAGAAATGAAGTAGGGGAAATTCAGGCTATGATTCATCCCCAACTCCAGTTCAAAGATTATGAACCTTTGTATCCTGGTGATCCTATCTTTGTGACTTTTACAGGAGAGGAAATTTTATATCAAGGAAATTCTACTGTTTATCCGATCTTTATTAATGAGGCTGCTTACTATGAAAAAGGAATTGCCATGCATATCAGCCAAAAAGAATTAATTAAGATTTGCTAATTCTCTGGTTTCCATAACTCTGATAATATTGTCTTTTCTGATTAATTCACGATATATGGCTAGTGTTTCTTCATTCACACGGGCTACATTAAATCTTTCTAAATTTTGTTGAGCGCGAGATTTCCACTGATCTAAAAGTTGGTGATCACTGAGTAATTGGCTCAAAGTATTAGCTAAGGTTTGAATATCTTTCGCTGGAATTAAGATACCTGCTTGACTATGATCTAAAGTTTCAGGAATGCCATCTACATCACTGGCTATAATTGCACAGCCAGCTTCCCGTGCTTCTGTTAGCACTAAGCCAAAAGATTCGCAGTGTGAAGCTAAAACAAAGATATCCGTTCCTAACATATAACGTTGCGGTTCTGGCTGGAATCCTTCAAAATGAATGCGATTGATAAAAGTTGTATTTTGCACCATAGACTCGAACATGGGTCGATCTGGTCCATCTCCTACTAAATATAAATGTGCTTGCGGAAAGTCTCTGGCAACTATTTTAAATGCCTCAATTAACTCATAAATACCTTTACGGTTATACATCCCAGCAACAGTAGTGATGGATGGATGTTGCATTGGTATCGGCTGATAATCTTGCAGTTTTTTATGTCGAGGACTTCCTAATGTACCGTTGCTAACCACTCGTAACTTTTGAGAGGGAATACCCCGTTGAATCATGGAATTAGCTACTGCATTACTGACTGCAATCACCTGATCTGCTAATCCCATTAGGATAGTGCTATGTTGAAATTCATTATGGACAGTAGAAACTAAATGATATTCTCGATTTTTTCGACAAATCCCTGCTAAAATTGCTCCTGTCATCATATGTACATGAACAATATCTGGCTGAAACTCTTTAATGATCTGGCGATAATGCCAAACAGCTTTAATAAGATTTAATGGTTTTCGCTGCTGATTGAGGTAAAAATGTTCGACATTATGATCTGCTAATAATTGTTCATATTCTCCCCCAGCCGAAGCTACAGCAATATCAAGACCACTTTTTGCCTGTAAACAAGCTAAATCTACAGCTACATTGACAATTCCATTGCCAATTTTTTGGACATGATTAGTAATATGCAAAATCCGCATTTAAATTTTCTCCACGGTAATTATTTATAGCAAAGTTTAAGATGTTTCCCACTCAAAACTTTACTCGGATTTAAAAAATATTTCTTCCGAACTTAAAAATCGGTTGATAAATCTATGAGGTAACATATTAAGTTGGGAAGGATAGGCCGCAATAGCTCTTTTTTTCTTCTCCTTTACTGATGCAACTGATAAGCGATAAGCTGCGGCAATATCTTGTAACTTCAAAAGAATAAATAATGGCGATCGCCAAAATACCCAAATAGGATACTGAAGTATTTCTGTAGTAATTTGAGATTGAGTAATTGCCTCTTTTACTAAATGATAAGTAGCTTCATGATCTTGATGACAATCTTTGCGATGAGGTACATAAACTTCTCCCGGTTGATAAAACTGAAGCAGTGCGGCAATTTGCGTAACTATCTGTTCTTTTTTCTGGATATTTACCGCAGATAAACTACCATCTTGATGATTTAAAAAATGAATTTCTGAAGTGGTTACTCCTAAAATACCTAGTGCAGTCAAAGACTCTTGTTGACGAATATGGATAACCTGATTTTGAATATGGGGATCTAAGCCGTGAGAACCCCTACCATCAGTTAAAAAAGTCACAACTACTGGTATTCCTTGTTCCCTTTTCTGGGCAATCATGCCTCCACAACCAAAGGTTTCATCATCTTGATGAGGAGAAAAAACCATAGCTGATTTCTCAGAAAATTTTAAAGGCTGACTTCCCCAATGCAAAATCCACCAGGAAACTAAACTACAATGAATATATTGTATCTGATTTAGCAATTTATTCGGAACTATCTTTTCTAATAAAGTCAGCGATTTTTTATGATTCATAAATTTAAAATTGATTCAAGACAAAATTAGAATTTTGGAGATAACAAATATTGATGCTTCCCAAAAATAAAAATAACTATTTTTATAATACTCAAACCCTAGATCACATTATTTATTTTTTTAATAAAGTTATGCTGAAAATATCAATAAGAGGATGTTTAAAAGTCAAATACATAGTACAACTCTCTCTCTGTATAAGATGTAAATATCATTACCAGTCAAAATATCTTTGACAAACTACTAATGCTTGTATTTTGACTACAATCAATAATCCTCTGTGAACTTGATATTATGATAACTATGCAAAGCGGGATACATCTTTTATTTTTCCACCCAGAACTGTTTCTCTAGAAACAGTAAATTATTAGTCAGGTTAGTTAGAATTTATGGAAATCATCGAAATCTTCATAACCCACTATTAGTCTGTCAACTCAAAAATGACGGGTGAAGGCAAGCAGGGGGAGAAGAGAGGCAGGGGGAGTAGGGGAGGGAAGAACGGAAGTTTTTTTCTGATCATTACCCGTCAAAATAAATTTGACGAACTACCTAATTGCTGCTGAAGTTATCAATTGAGTAATTATTGTATTAGTATAAGTTATCTTGGGTATGCAATGGTGTGCCACTATCATGCAGATGAATTGGATTAGTTTACTAAAAGCGCAACAAACTGACTTCTTGAACCGGGTGAAAAAACCCAAAACTGCGGATCTTTCTCTGTTAGAAAGTCGAGTTAAAGGTTATCACAGTGAGGTAATGGCATTTGCCGGGGATTCATTAACGAAAATTCTCGAATGTTCCCGTCAGCAAGCCGAAATTCTCGCTAAAAATCCACCACCAATACCACCTGAATATCCTGAATATCCTGATTGGATAATTCCCTTTCCTACTTACTTTCAACGTCAAGCAGAAGATTATCTTGTCCGTGAACAAATTGTAGATCAGATGATCACAGAACGGTTAGGAAAATTGATCAAAAAAGTGCCACAAGACACTTTAAAGAATATGGTTTTGGATGATGAGGGAAATTTGCGCGGTGAAAGTAAATTTACTTATTTGTTAGCTAATAACCCAAAAGTGAGTATTCAAATTCACGTAGCAGATGGAGAAAGTTTTAACGGTATTAAAAAAGATAAAATTCGTTGGTCTGTTAGTCAAGAAGATATTAGTAATCACCAAGTCTTAATTTTCTTGTGTTTGTTTTATCCTGGAAATACCCAATTAGGATACCACAAACAAACGGTGATTACTGGTTTTTTACCGACAAATCAACTGGATTTTCCCGAATTAAAGACTTATTTAACTCCTAGCAGTTTATTGTATGCAGGAGGATTAAATTGGTATTTACAATCCCTTGTTGCTAAACAAAATGATGTGCCAATAGCTGATGATCACATGATGGTAGAAACGATTCAAACCTTACCATCAGATCATCCAAAAAAGAAGATTATTGGTGATTGGGAATGCTGGCAAACATTGATTGGACATACCAGAGGTATTAACTGTTTAGCCTATGCTATCAAAACTTTAGTGGTTAAAGATGCCATATCTAAAAATGTTAAAACTATCCCAATTTTAGCTAGTGGTAGCCGGGGAGAAACAAAATTATGGGATTTGGCAAAAGGTGAATTAATTGAGACATTATCAGAATATCCTTGGGTAGTTTCTGATCATGTTAATGAAGTTAATTCTCTAGCTTTTAGTACCGATGGACAAACATTAGTTAGTGTCGGTGCAGATTCCACAGTTAAAATTTGGCATACTGGAGCGTTAGATTTAATTGATATCCTCCATAAACATCATGGAGATGTCCGGTGTGTGGCATTTACACCTGATGGTAAAATGTTAGCTACTGGTGGTCATGATCGCAAGATTTTATTTTGGAATTTGCGCGATCGCCAAGTCGAAAATACTCTATCTTTAGATGATACAGCCGCACATTCCATGGTCTTGAGTCAAGATGGAAAAATTTTGATTACAGGCAGCTATCGGAAAATCAAAGTTTGGGAAACATCCTCAATCCGAAATCAGAAAAACTTGCAGGATACACAACCAATATACAGCCTAATGGGTCATTCTCATATTGTGAGTTCCCTAGCCATGAGTGCTGATGCTAAATTTTTAGTAAGTGGTAGTCAAGATCAAACTATTCGAGTTTGGAATTTAGCTACTGGAGAATTAGTTCACATTCTCAAAGGACATCGAGATAGTGTCAATACAGTTGCTTTAAGTCCTGATGAACAAATTATTGCTAGTGGTAGTGCTGATAAAACTATCAAATTGTGGCATTTAGGATCTGGGGAATTATTAGGGACATTTACAGGTCATGCTAATACAGTTACAGCTTTATCATTTACTACTTCTGGAGAAATGTTAGTCAGTGGGAGTTTGGACAAAACAATTAAAATTTGGCAGCGGAGTTAGTTCAGGAGGCAAGAAGTCGAAGGCAGGAGGCAGCCACCCTGAAAAGAGTGGGATTGAAGTAAGGACGCTTTATACCGCACTTCTCTGCGAGACGCTACCGCTAACGTACCGCTATGCTAACGCGCTATGCTTCCTCTGGATAATTCTTTTTTTAAACTGGGCTTGAGAAGAGAAAACTAAAGTTTTAATTGATACTCCTAACCTCCTGCCCTCTGCCTCCTAACTCCTGCCTTTGTTGGTGAACATAACCAATTTACTCTAAACTTTAGTATAATTTGGTAATTCATTAATTAAAAGGTGGGGAATATGCAAACATTTAATCAACAAAAAGATAGTTCTGCTTGGGTTATTCAAACCTGGGCAGCTTTTATTCTGTCTATTTCCATGACTACATTTGGGATTGTGAATTTACCTGCTGACAAATGGATTAAAGGATTTATGGGGATGGGTTTAGCTTTTTCTGTTGGGTCTACTTTTACTTTAGCAAAAACTACCAGAGATTTGCATGAAACCAAAAGGTTAACTTCCCGAATTGAAGAAGCAAAAGTGGAAAAATTGCTTTCTCAGCATGATAATATTTTGAAATAAAAAATTTTGTGAGCATTGGTTTGAAAAAATACCAGAAACCAGGGGTTTAGTATTTCTAAACCCTGGTAAGTAGGAATCGTAGCCATAAAAACAAGCTAAAACCCACTATTGTGGATTTTGTCTATGTAGAGGAGGATTCTAAGCACCTTTTAAAATTTCATCATCTACAGAAAAATCTACCTCTTTTTTATCTGCACCAGTGGCTAAATAATCATTGTTCCAAGAATCTTTCAAACCAGAAATTAAATCATATTTAGGTTGCCAATTTAATTCTATTTGTGCTTTATTCACCGATGCAAAGAAATGCTGTACCCGCATAGGGAAAGATTTCCGTTTGCCAAAATCAAACTTTTTGGGATCGTAATGCACAATTTTCACATCATCGGCAGATTTACCAGCAGCCACCGCACAAGCACGAGCTAAACCATCAAAAGTAACATAGCGATCGCCAGAAATATTATAAATCTCCCCAATTGCCTTGTCATTCCCAATTATCTGCGTCATCGCTTGAGCTAAATCCCAGACATGGCCTAGTTGAGTGATGTGCATTCCATTACCCGGAATACAAATTGGGCGATCATGTAAAATTCTATCAAAAAACCAACTTTCCAAAGGATTATAATTTTGCGAACCGTAGATATAAGTAGGACGAATAGAAGTAAAGGGAATCCCTGATTGTTTGAGGTATGCCTCCGTTTCATGTTTACCCTTATGGCGACTCTTCGGATCGACAGCATCCCCCTCTAAATGAGGCATTTGGTCAGATTTGAGGTAAACACCCGCCGAACTCATATAGATAAAGTGTTTCACCCGTCCTTGAAAAACTTCTGCCAAAGGTTGAGTATCAGCGAGTTCTCTACCATTATTGTCAAAAATGACATCAAAACTTTCTTGTGCTAACTTTTCTTTAAGTTGGATTGAGTCAGTGCGATCGCCGATAATTTGTCCTACCCTTGAAGGTGCAGCATGATTACCCCGATTAAACAAAACCACCTCATGTCCAGCTTTCACCAGTAATTCAGTCAAATACACACCAATAAACCGAGTTCCACCAATAACCAGAATCCGCATAACTTCCTAATTCCTTAATAACCACAAATAGTAAAATCGCCCTTATCTTTGAGGTTATCAGGTTTGCAGTGTGATCTGGGAACATCTTTTGCTAGTATTGTATCTTCGTATTATTCAGACTGGGAATTTTCCCATTTTTGAATAATCATGAGGAATATTCTCAAATCACCTCATTAAATTAGCTTAATTACCTTCCACCAATTCAAGTTAACCGTGTCTTTAGAATATGCTTTGGTTCATGAGTGGTTAACCCCTCAAGCTACAGGTGGTTCAGAACTAGTTGTCCAGGAAATATTAAATCACATTGATGCTGATTTATATGCTCTGATTGATTTTGAATCCAGCAATCCCGAAAGTTATTTGTATAAACGTCAAATTGGCACAACATTCCTACAACAATTTCCCCAAGCGCGTCAAGGAGTCCAAAAATATTTACCCTTATTACCCTTGGCTATTGAGCAATAGGATTTGCGAGCATATCAAGTCATCTTATCTTCATCTCATGCCGTAGCTAAAGGAGTCTTAACCACGCCTAACCAGTTGCATATCTGTTATTGCCATACCCCTATGCGATATGCTTGGGATTTAACCTTTGATTATCTCAAGCAAAGCAAAATAGGACAAGGAGGAATTGGCTGGATAACACGCTACATCCTGCATAATTTGCGGCAATGGGATGTAATCAGTGCCAACCGAGTAGATTACTTCATCGCCAACTCCAACCACACAGCTAGACGAATTTGGCGTTGTTATCGGCGGGAAGCAACCGTCATCTATCCACCAGTTAACCTAGATGAATGTCACTTTTCTGCAGAAAAAGAGGATTTTTATTTGATAGTTTCCCGATTAGTGAGTTATAAACAAGTTTCTTTAATTGTTCAGGCTTTTAATTGCCTAAAAAAACCCTTAGTTATTATTGGCACTGGTCCTCAAATGAACAAATTACGGGAAATAGCTCAACCACATATTCAAATCTTAGGATGGCAACCCGATCACATTGTTAAACAATATATGGCTCGTGCCAAAGCCTTTGTCTATGCAGCTTGCGAAGATTTTGGTATTGCTCTAGTTGAAGCCCAAGCTTGTGGAACTCCCGTAATTGCCTATGGTGCAGGTGGTGCATTAGAAACAGTTAGAGATATTCAGACTCATCCTGAGACAGGAACTGGTATATTATTCAAAATTCAAACAGTAGGAGCTTTAGTAGATGCCGTAGAAAAATTTACAGACCATCAACATTTATACAATTATCAGTATATACAAACACACGCTAATCAATTTTCTCGACAAGTTTTTGCACAACGTTATCTAGCTTTTGTGAATGAATGTCGTGAAAAAAGAGTTTACTAACAGTAAACATCAGCCTTTTGTATTTATTTTCTAGGAAGAGTGCGAATTTTTCCTCAAAATTACTGCCTTTTAGCTTTAAGATTGGGACTATGTGTGGTGTGGATTATAAAGGAGTATGATGACTGCCCAGAGTTCACTCCTCTCCGGCAAGCGATACCCGCGTAAGGATAACAGTACATCTATGACTGTTTTATCAAAGCGTGGTCAGAAAGTTAAACAGCCAAAGGTGAAATCCAGAAGTTTATCTTTCCAGGGTTTATACGGAGAGTTCTTTAAACGACTGTTTGATATAGTTTTTTCACTGTCAGTTTTGATTTTGTTTTCTCCCATTTACATAATATTGGCCTTACTCATAGCCATAAGCTCGAAAGGTCCGATTTTTTATGTTCAAGAACGGGTAGGTAAAAATTACCGAAGCTTTAATTGTATTAAGTTCCGCACCATGGTAAATAATGCTGACGAAATTCTCGTCGAAATGATGGCCACATCACCCAACCTGCGAGCAGAATTTGAAGACAATTTTAAGCTAAAAATCGACCCTAGAATCACTAAAATTGGTCACTTTTTGCGAATTACTAGCCTAGATGAGTTTCCCCAATTTTGGAATGTTCTCAAAGGCGATATGAGTGTAGTTGGACCACGACCATTAGTAGCGGAAGAATTACCAAAATATGGTGATTATATCAATCATGTTTTAACAATTCGTCCGGGAATTACTGGTTTGTGGCAAGTATCTGGACGTAATGATATTCCTTATCCCCGAAGGGTGCAAATAGACTTACACTATGTCAACTTTAGGAATTTTTGGCTAGATTTGTGGATCATCCTCAAAACAGTTAATGTTGTCATTATGCCCAAAAATAAAGGAGCATACTAAACAATTACGCGGATTTACTGTTGTAGAGTTTTGTCCAAGAAATAAATTACTCATACATTTTAGACAAACCAGACAAACAGTAAATCACATTCTTGGAGATTGACAAACTATGATGCCACTATTAGCTTGATAGTAGCATTGTACTTAATAATTTATATGCTGGTAGGTTTCAAAATACAATTCAACCCCAACAATAAGCAATTTACCTTACTGGAAAGTAAAAATCAGCAAGCGTAGCTAGATGTGCTTATAATTGGGGTCTTTAATTTATATTGCTTAACATAAGCAATTGGACAAAATTAATTACACAAAAATTTGGGCTGAAATCCTTGACTGGCAAAGAATTAGTCAATAACCAATATGTAATTAATTCTGTCCTGGTACTTATAAAAGAGGATAATAATACCAAAACTATTTAATGTTTGGTTTATCCTGATTTATTTAATTTTGGGTCAGTTTTTCTGTACGGTAAATACTCTAATTGCTATTGGTTGGAATCCGTTTTAGTCCCAGTATTTGAATTATCCGTGGGCGTATTAGTAAGGGGCTGCGTTTTTAAACTTGATTTATTTGGGCTAGAAGTCGATGTTGGAGTCTGAGTGGACGATTGAGCCGGAGCTACGTTAATAGTCGTGTTCTGTGGCGCAGTAGCAGGTGGTGGATTATTAGGGATAATCACCTTAACATCTGTCTTCCCTTGTGTAGGTGCTTGTGACTGAGGAACGTTAACTTTAACGTTGACATTAGGCGCACTTTGTTGGGGAGCAGGAATAACTACTGGTGCTGGAACACGCTCAATAGTATTTGTTTTTTCGATGATAGTTGTCTGTTTAGAAGGTTGTTGAGATGCAGTAGGAGCAGGTGTAACAATTTCTGGGCTGCGTCCCCATAAGTAGTAAGCAAGTCCACTCAGTCCTAACAAAGCGGTAATACCGATACCAATGAACAAGCCACCAGCAGCATTATTTTCATCGCGTACTTTTAGCGCTTCGTTCTTGAGGTTTGTTCCTGAAACACGACCATCACTGTAGCCGTCTCCATAAGAGGACGCTTTCTCCTTTCTGATATTATCTTCACTGTTATTGGGATTTTTGGGGTTAGTCATAGTTGATACCAGAAATAATTGGTGAATAAGAACAAAAACGAATTTAAGAAATCTGCTTCTTCATCAGTCAAATTCGGTAATGACTGAGCAGCGACTAAATTTCGCTTTTTTGAGGCGAAAATGAGATTTTTTTATGCCTTAATTGAGGATGTCTGAAGCCTTAGCTTTCTATAAACAGAGTTTGACACCTGACGATAATAGTTAGCAATACTTTACGAGCCTATTGAAATTAAATAATTTTAAATTCCAGAGTTTTTAATTTCTCATAGAGATTGATTTGACTATTAACTAATAACTGAGACTCCCAAAATAGAAAGTATAAATCAAATAATTGATTTATGCTTTCTAGAATAATGAGACTCTTAGTCAATAATTTTTTTGACTTGATCCTTTACATCTTCAATAACGTGGGCGGCACTTGCTTCAGCTTGTTTTACTTGACCTTCAGCTTGAGTTTTGGTATCTCCTATAATGTTGCCTACGGCTTCTTGAACTTTGCCTTCAATATTTTTGGCAGTTGCTTTAGCACGATCTTCTAAACTCATAAATACTCTCCGTATTAATTCTGATGATAAATCTAACTCTTACAGCATAACACAAATAATCAGTTTATTTTTTTACCTAAAGATATAGTTAATTTGCTAGGCAGTATAATATAATAGTAATTTACATAAATTTTAGCTGCCTTGTAGGGTATTCCCTACATACTAAATGCTTCTTGATATTGCCTTACCTATTCTGTTCACGAAGCGGCTAATTTTGCTCACACCTCAATGAATCAGGTATAGTTGCATATTGCAGATTCTTATCCTCGCATTTTTGCCTAATTTTGGTTAAAGTGTTTTTTATCAAAAATATTTGTTGACTGTTAACTTTTGATAGCAACTAAATACTTGTAGCTTGACTATCGGGTAGTGCTTGCACTTAACTGCTAGTTTAGATCAGAATGTTTGTAATCTTTAACTAAAAATCACAAGGCATCACCAAGCATGACACAAAGAAAACGGGCTTTAATTACTGGTATTACTGGTCAAGATGGTTCTTATTTAACTGAGCTTTTATTAGAACAAGGTTATGAAGTCCACGGGATTATTCGTCGCACTTCCACCTTTAACACAGACCGGATTGATCATATGTACGAAGATCCTCATAACGAGGATGCACGGCTGTTTCTCCACTATGGTGATTTAACCGACGGAACAACATTGCGACGGATTTTAGAAGAAGTCAAACCTACAGAAATTTATAACTTAGGCGCTCAATCTCACGTTAGAGTGAGTTTTGATTCACCTGAATATACAGTAGATGCTGTAGGTATGGGTACATTGCGTTTGCTAGAAGCTATCCGCGACTATCAACACCGGACTGGGATTGAAGTCCGTTTCTATCAAGCCGGTTCTTCGGAAATGTATGGTCTAGTGCAAGCAGTACCCCAAAGTGAAACCACTCCCTTCTATCCCCGCAGTCCCTACGCTTGTGCTAAAGTGTACGCCCACTGGCAAACAATAAATTACCGTGAATCTTACAATTTGTTTGCTTGTAACGGTATTCTTTTTAATCATGAATCCCCAAGAAGGGGTGAAACCTTTGTTACCCGCAAAATAACTAGAGCTATAGCCCGCATTGTCGCTGGTAAACAAAAAAATATCTTTATGGGTAATTTGGACTCCAAGAGAGATTGGGGTTATGCTAAAGACTACGTAAAAGCCATGTGGCTAATGTTGCAGCAAGAACAACCAGATGATTATGTGGTGGCTACTGGTGAAACCCATTCAGTGAAAGAGTTTCTGGAGTTAGCATTTAGTTATGTTAATCTCGATTGGCAGAAGTACGTAGAATTTGATCAACGTTATTTGCGTCCTGCTGAAGTAGATTTATTAATTGGTGATCCGACTAAAGCCCAGCAAAAATTAGGCTGGAAACCATCGGTAACATTTAAAGAACTTGTTGCTCTCATGGTCGAAGCTGATTTACAAGCTGTGGGTTGTACTTCCCCCAACGGTAATGGTTCAAAATACCCTCAAGATATTGCTACTACCCGTCAAGAATTGGGATCTCTGCACTTTTAATTCAGATCAAGGATAATAATATGACTGCCTTAGAATTAGAAAATAAACGGATTCTTGTGACTGGTGGGGCGGGTTTTCTCGGTCGTCAGGTGATAGATCAACTTTGTCAAAATGGCGCTAACCGTGAGAAGATTACCATAACGCGATCGCACGATTGTGATCTGCGAGTATGGAAAAACTGTCAACACGCAGTAGACCAACAAGATATTATCATTCACCTAGCTGCCCATGTCGGTGGTATTGGTCTCAATCGGGAAAAACCCGGCGAGTTATTTTACGATAACTTGATGATGGGGACTCAGTTAATCCATGCTGCTTACCAACAGGGAATAGAAAAGTTTGTCTGTGTAGGAACTATCTGCGCCTATCCTAAGTTTACCCCTGTCCCATTTAAAGAAGATGACCTCTGGAATGGTTATCCAGAAGAAACTAACGCCCCCTATGGAGTGGCAAAAAAAGCCCTCTTAGTGCAACTGCAATCTTATCGTCAGCAGTATGGTTTTAATGGTATTTACCTGTTACCAGTGAACTTGTACGGACCAGAAGATAACTTCAACCCTAGCAGTTCTCATGTCATTCCGGCTTTAATTCGCAAAGTGCAAGAAGCCCAAGCTAAGGGAGAAAAGCAACTTCCTGTTTGGGGTGATGGTTCTCCTACCCGTGAGTTTTTGTATTCTACAGATGCTGCACGGGGTATAGTGATGGGAACTCAGTTTTATAATGATGCTGAACCCGTTAATTTAGGAACTGGTTACGAGATATCTATCAAAGATTTAATTACCCTAATTTGTGAATTAATGGAGTACGAGGGTGAACTTGTGTGGGAAACCGACAAACCCAATGGCCAACCCCGACGTTGTTTGGATACGGAAAGGGCAAAACAGGCTTTTGGTTTTACTGCTGAAGTAGAATTTAGAGAAGGGTTGAAGAATACTATTGATTGGTGGCGCAAAAACGCTGCATAAAGGTTATTAACTCTGCGCTCTCTGTGATTAAAAAAAGTAATTTATCTAACCACAGAGGCACAGAGGACACAGAGGAATGAGGTTAATAAGGAATTTTTTTACAATCGGAAATTTTATTAGACTTTGCAAAAAATTAATTCACAATTAAATAAAAAAGAGCTGCGACGGACTTTACTCCACAAACGCCAGTCAATGACAATATTAGAATGGAGAGAAAAGAGCGATCGCCTCACTACCAACATCCAAAACTCAGTTATATTTAATAAAGCAAATACAATTTTCGCTTTTTTTAGCTTTCGTCAAGAACCTGATATTAGCTCGCTGTATACCAACCCTAACAAACGTTGGGGTTTTCCTCGTTGTGTTGATAAATCTCTAGTTTGGCATTCTTGGCAACCCGATGACACAATGAATATCGGCGCTTATGGTATTACTGAACCTCATCACGAAGCGCCAATAATTGAGATTGAAGAAGTAGATTTAATTATTGTCCCCTGCGTGGGTTGTGATGTCCAAGGATACCGCTTAGGTTATGGTGGCGGATATTATGACCGTTTGTTAAATTCACCTGGTTGGCAGACAAAAGCGACTATAGGAGTAGTTTTTGATTTTGCTTATTTATCTCAATTACCGGTTGATAGTTGGGATAAACCTCTAGAATTGGTGATTACAGAAAATGGATAAAAAAGTGGGAAAAGGCAACATCAGGTAAAAAATAATTTATGATTATTTAAAACCACTGTTTCTTATCCAAAAATTATCAGCTATGCCATTAAGTTGGAACGAAATCAAAAGTCGAGCGATAGCGTTTTCTCAAGAATGGGAAAACGAAACTTCAGAAGATGCCGAAGCAAAGTCATTTTGGGATGGCTTTTTTAATGTATTTGGTATTTCTCGACGACGGGTGGCGACATTTGAACAGTCTGTTAAAAAAGCTGATCATAAACAGGGTTTTATTGATTTACTCTGGAAAGGTGTAATTTTAGTAGAGCATAAATCCAGAGGCAAAAGTTTAGATAAAGCCATGCAACAGGCTAAAGACTATTTTCCGGGATTGAAAGAACATGAATTACCAAAATATATTTTAGTTTCGGATTTTCAAAAGTTTAGACTTTACGATTTAGATACTAATATTATCACAGAATTTGAACTGAAAGATTTTGTTAATCAAGTCCATTTATTTGGTTTTATTGCAGGATATGAAAAGCGCACTTATAAAGACGAAGATCCTGTAAATATAGAAGCGGCTGAATTAATGGGTAAGCTGCACGATTTATTAGAAGCAGTTGGCTATACAGGTCATGATTTAGAAGTTTATTTAGTGCGGTTGCTGTTTTGTTTATTTGCTGATGATACAGGCATTTTTGATAAAGATATTTTTTGCGAATATATTAATTTACATACTAAATCCGATGGTAGTGATTTAGCAATGCACATTGCTTCCATTTTTCATATATTAAATACACCATCTGAAAAAAGATTAAAAAATTTAGATATTAATTTAGCGCAGTTTCCCTATGTAAATGGCAAGTTATTTGAGGAAGTTTTACAACCTGCTGCTTTTGATAGCCAAATGCGCGAAATGTTGTTAAAAGCCTGTGCTTTAGATTGGGGGAAAATTTCACCTGCTATTTTTGGTTCAATGTTTCAAGCAGTGATGAATCCGAAAGAACGGCGTAATTTGGGCGCACATTATACTTCTGAAAAGAATATTCAGAAATTGATTAAGCCGCTGTTTTTAAATGATTTATATTTAGAGTTTGAAAAAATAAAAAGTAATTCTGGTAAACTTAAAGAATTTCATCAAAAAATAGCTTCTTTACATTTCCTTGATCCTGCTTGTGGTTGCGGTAATTTCCTGATTATAACTTATCGAGAATTGCGAGATTTAGAAATTAAAATTTTGCGTGAATTGTATAGAAAAGACGAGAGTTTTGTTGATGTGAGAATTTTTATTCAAGTTGATGTAGATCAGTTTGCTGGCATTGAATATGATGAATTTGCGGTGCGTGTGGCTGAGGTGGCAATGTGGTTAATTGATCATCAAATGAATATTCAGGTTAGTCATGAATTTGGACAATATTTTGTCAGACTTCCATTAAGTAAAGCTGCGAAAATTGTTCATGGTAATTCGTTAAGAATTGATTGGGAAACAGTTGTAGAAAAGGAAAAGTTAAATTTCATATTAGGAAATCCGCCATTTATTGGGGCAATGATTATGAATGATCAACAAAGAAATGATATTGATCATGTTTTTTATGGAGAAAAAGGAATAGGTGTTTTAGATTATGTTTGTGCTTGGTATCTAAAAGCAGCCAAAATTATCCAAAATAGTAAAATAAAAGGAGGATTTGTTTCTACAAATTCCATATCACAAGGTGAGCAAGTTGCTATACCTTGGAATATTCTCTTCAACAAATATAAGATTAAAATTCATTTTGCCCATCGTACTTTTAAATGGAGTAATGAAGCAAAAGGAAATGCAGCCGTACATTGCGTTATTATCGGTTTTGCTAATTTCGATGTCCCAGAAAAATCTATTTTTGACTATGAGGATATTAAAAGTGAACCCCTAGCAATAAAAGCTAAAAATATCAATCCTTATCTGGTAGATGGAAGTGATGATACAATTATCAATAATAAAAGTTTTCCCATTTCTAATATTCCCTTAATGCGGTTTGGTAGTATGCCAAGAGATGGTGGTAATTTTATTTTTACTGAAACTGAAAAAGAAGAATTTATTAAGATAGAACCTCAAGCTGAAAAATGGATTAGACCCTATATAGGAGCGCAGGAGTTTATTAATGGATATAGTCGGTATTGTCTTTGGCTTGTTGATATTTCTCCAAAGGAACTCAAAACTTTACCAGAGGTACTAAAACGAGTAGATAAAGTTAGAGATTTCAGGTTAGAAAGTAAAGCTGCCTCTACTCGTAAATTTGCAGCTACACCTACTCTATTTTGTCAGATAGCCCAACCTGATACAGATTATTTACTTATACCAAGTGTTTCTTCTGAAAGGAGGAAATATATTCCTATAGGTTTTATGCCTTCAGAAATTATTACTAGCAATCTCTGTTTTTTAATACCTAATGCTACTCTCTACTTATTTGCTATTCTTACTTCAGAAATGCACATAACATGGATGAAGTATGTATGTGGAAGATTAGAAAGTCGTTTTCGTTATTCCAAAGACATAGTTTATAATAATTATCCATTTCCTGAAAACATAAATGATAAACAAAAACAAAAAGTAGAAACAGCCGCGCAAGCAGTTTTAGACACAAGAGCAAAATATCCTGATAGTAGTTTAGCTGATTTGTATGACCCGCTAACCATGCCACCAGACTTAGTAAAAGCTCATCAAATATTAGATAAAGCTGTAGATTTATGTTATCGTCCCCAACCATTTGTAAATGAATTGAATAGGATTGAGTTTTTGTTTAGTTTATATGAAGCTTTAAATGCTCCCTTACTCAAACCAGAGAAAAAGAAAAGAGCGAAAAAAGCAATTAATTGTTAATATCAATTAGGTAGAGGTTTAGCATTGCTTAATGGTGTCAACTTAAGCGAATGGAATTCACGGCTACACAAACGAAGTCCACCTATTCCTGCGGAACGCTACGCGAACGTGGACTAATGAAAATCAAGGTTTTTAACCCACAAAGGTGGGTTTTGCCCGTGTAGCCGCGACTTCCAGTCGCCCAGAGATGTATGAATTTAGACTTTTCAAACATCCTCTAAGCAAAAGATTAAATAACCCTTAAACCGTGTAATCAGGTACTCTCACATTATTATCAAATCTGATATCTTCTGTAAAAATCATCTAGAAGTTATCAGGTGGAGTCATGAGTAAAATTAACGGTTTTGTAGGTCGTCGTAACTTCTTAAAATTCGTAGGTTTAAGTACCTTGAGTATTGGTACTCTGACTGCTTGTAATGAAATGATTACTAACCGTGCAGAAATCAGAATTCCTGAAAATAATCCTAATCCTAATCCAGTTATTGCAGAAGAAGCAAAAAGAAGATTAATAGAAGGAAACAGAAGATTTGTTAATCAAAATCGTCAATATCCCAATCAATCAAAAAGACGTTTGCAATCAGTATCTAACAAACAGTATCCTTATGCAGCAATATTAGGATGTGCAGATTCTCGCGTACCTCCAGAAATAATTTTTGATCAAGGATTAGGAGATTTATTTGTTGTGCGGATAGCTGGTAATATTGCCAGTAATGAAACTATTGGTAGTTTAGAATATGCTACCGCCAATTTAGGAACACAACTCATAGTTGTTTTAGGTCATAAAGGATGTGGTGCGGTATCAGCAGCGTTTGACAATCAACCAGATGATGGTAAAATCAACTCTGTAGTTGATGATATTCAACCAAGTTTATCTCCAAATTCAAGAACAAGACGTAATAGTAATATTAATGATATTAATGATGATAACAATGCCGTGATTAATAATATTGAATACCAAGCTAAAAAATTGCAGAATAATTCACAAATTATAGATAGATTAATCCGTGATAACAGATTAAAAATTATCGGTGCTTACTATGATGTTAATACTGGTAGAGTTCGATTTTTAAATTGATATTTATCCCTCTCTATCTGCGTTTATCTGCGTCTATCTGCGTTTGAAAGTCATTATGAATCTTCAACTAAAAACAAATCATATAGAAATTATCAAAAATCATGCTCAAACAACCTACCCAGATGAATGTTGTGGGCTAATTTTAGGTTATATAAATAGTAAATATAAAATTGCAGTAAAAATCATCCCCTCAGAATGGGATAGAATATATGCTTGGCCAGAATACTCTTATGTGATATTATCCGTACAAAATCCTCAAGCTAGTAAACTGCAAAGCTGGACTCTTGATAACAACCACCAGTTTCAAGCTGAGACAATTAAACTGATAAAATTAGCAAATTTAAGTTAACATTAATACTCCGCGCTGATTCCTACAACTGCTATGCTAAATCCCAATCTGGATGAAATCCAGTTGACAAAAGACGACTACGAACGCTACTCCCGCCACTTAATTTTGCCAGAAGTAGGCATGGAAGGGCAAAAACGCCTAAAAGCTGCCAGTGTACTGTGTATTGGTACAGGTGGACTAGGTTCACCATTACTGTTATATCTTGCAGCCGCAGGGATAGGCAGAATTGGTATTGTTGATTTTGATATTGTGGATACTTCTAACCTGCAACGTCAAGTTATTCATGGGACATCTTGGGTAGGTAAACCCAAAATCGAATCAGCAAAAAACCGGATTCATGAAATTAACCCCCATTGTCAGGTTGATTTGTATGAAACCCGTCTGAGTTCAGAAAACGCCTTAGATATTATTCGTCCTTACGATATCGTTGTGGATGGTACTGATAATTTCCCAACGCGGTATTTAGTTAATGACGCTTGCGTATTGTTAGATAAACCCAACGTTTACGGTTCTATCTTCCGTTTTGAAGGACAAGCAACCGTCTTTAACTACGAAGGTGGTCCCAACTATCGTGACTTGTATCCCGAACCACCACCACCAGGAATGGTTCCTTCCTGTGCAGAAGGTGGAGTTTTGGGAATTTTACCAGGGATGATTGGGATTATTCAAGCCACAGAAACAGTCAAAATTATTTTGGGTAATGGTACTACCCTAAGCGGTAGATTGGTGCTTTATAATGCCTTGGATATGAAATTCCGGGAGTTAAAACTGCGTCCTAACCCTATCCGTCCAGTTATTGACAAGCTAATAGATTACGAACAATTTTGTGGTATTCCCCAAGCCAAAGCCGAAGAAGCCAAACAGCAGATGGAAATTCAAGAAATGACTGTGAAGGAATTGAAGGCATTATTAGAGAGTGGTGCAAATGATTTTGTACTGCTAGATGTGCGTAATCCTCATGAGTATGGAATTGCAAAAATTCCTGGTTCAGTTTTAGTCCCTTTACCAGATATTGAAAATGGTGATGGTGTGGCTAAAGTGAAAGAATTACTCAACGGACACCGCTTAATTGCTCATTGTAAACTAGGTGGACGTTCAGCGAAAGCCTTGGCTATCCTCAAGGAAGCAGGAATTACTGGGACAAATGTTAAAGGAGGAATTAATGCTTGGAGTCAAGAAGTAGATGCTTCTGTACCTCAGTATTAATAATTTTATCGGGGATTGTTGATCATGTTCACAGAAATTCTTCTAGCAATCCTCAATTTGATATAAATATCAAGATACTCGATTTATTAGATAAGTCGGGTATTTTTTTGCTGAATATATAGGAATCTAGTGTGATCTGTGATAACCTAGCCTAATCTGAACTATACCTAATTTATACAAAAAAATCTTTAAAAAATACCAAAATTGTCCATTACTGAATACTTGTTTTAAAGAGTAAGATGTCTAAAGTTTGCAAAAACTTCATGGAAAATTTAGTTAGGGCCGTTTCGAGGTAGATAACAACATACAGTGTATCCATCATGGGAGAAGTAGATTCATAAAATATGAATTTAGCGTAGTGTGGCGTTAACTATATGCTACGCTGTGCTAATTGGGTGGGCGGAGGAAAATCAAAATATAGTTCGTTTTGTGAAATGGCTAAGACTTAACCACAATAACGCATAAAGGTTAATTTACATATCGTTACGCATTTTGGTTATTTCACGTCCACCTATTTGTCAGAAACTAAAAAACTTTCAATCTTTATGCTGCAAGTGACAAAAAATTGAGAGTAAATTCATTTTGAAAAATACAACTTTAGCAGCATCTATAGTTACAGCAAATTGCCAAAACAATAACAAATCGCATTATGGATACGCTTTCCACGCCCAATTCCAAGATTCTAATTGTAGATGACGATGCCAGTGTCCGCAATCTCATCCAGCGTTTCTTGAGTCGGAAATATGAAATAGAATCAGCGGCGGATGGTAAAACTGCTCTTGTTTTATTTGATAAATTTAATCCTGCTTTAGTAATTCTTGATTGGAATTTACCCGATGCAAATGGTTATAAGCTTTGCCAAGAAATGCAAAGTCGGACTAATGTTTTGATCATGATGCTTACTAGTCGCAATGATGAAGCTGATAAAATCAAAGTTTTGGCGGCTGGTGCAGATGATTTTTTAACTAAACCATTTAGTTTAGCAGAGGTGGAAGTTAGGGTAGAAGCTTTATTGAGACGTGTTCGCTATATCCAGCCCAGTGTCTCCCAACGCCTCACTTTTAACCAGTTAGCGATTAACTCAGAAGCACGTGAGGTAACACTCAATAATAAACCTTTAGCCTTAACTGCATTAGAGTTTAATATCTTACATTTTCTGGCTACCCATCCTGGACAAGCATGGAGTCGTACCCAACTAATCCAGAAAATTTGGGGTTGTGACTATGTGGGTGATGGCCGGGTTGTGGATGTCCATATTGGTCAACTACGGAAGAAAATGGAAGCTGATTCTAGTATGCCGGAATTTATTAAGACAGTACGGGGTTATGGATATAAGTTTGATCCGCCAGAAAACACTGCAATTTAAACTCTGAAAAATATCATTGTTGTGATAGCTTAACAATTGAGTGAACTACGTGATTGTATTGAGGCTTGATTAGATAATCAGTGTTATTTGTAGATATTGAAGCTAAAGCCAGTCAGGGAGTCGTATCTACTCAAGCCTTGGATAAAAGCTTTAATTTTCCGCCTCTACGGGAGATTTTCATATTCTACGGCTTAGGCCACACCACACTATCAGCTTTAAAAATATCCATGCAAATTACTGTAATGACTTTTAATCTCCGCTACGACAAACCAGATTTAGGGGTGCGTCAGTGGAAAAAGCGTGTAGGGGCGATCGCTTCTTTAATTCAACACTATCAACCTGATTTACTGGGTACACAGGAGGGAAAACCTCATCAACTGGCTGATTTACAAGCACTATTACCCGAATATAAGATTATTGGCGGCGATCGCACTGGCACAGGAGAAGGTGAACACTGTGCAATTTTTTACAATCCCCAATATTTACAACTTCAGCAAACACAAGATTTCTACCTCAGTGATACTCCAGAAATTCCTGGTAGTATAACTTGGGGAACTCGTTTACCACGCATGGCAACTTGGGCTAATTTTAAACTTAGTAATGCTAATGTTTCCTTAACTATATTAAATACCCATCTAGATCACGAAAATGCCAAATCTAGAGAGTTAAGTGCAGCTTTAATTAGTCAACGGTTAGCTGAATTTCCACCAGAATACTCCTTACTGCTAATGGGGGATTTTAACGCCAATCCTCATACCCCAGAACGGCAAATTTTCTTATCACCTCTAGAGAATGGTAAAATCTTACACGATCCTTTGTCCACTCTTGAGCTAGAAAAACAGAAAACTTTTCACGATTTTACGGGTGAAGCTTGGGATGCTATTGATACTATATATTGTGATCGCTCTTTCCAGATAGAACAAATTATTATTGATCGTCAACAGTGGGAAGGGATTTGGCCTTCTGACCATTTTCCCGTGATTATGAAATTAACGGTTTCATTATTTGAATAAAAGTTTAAAAGAGACGTTATTAATAACGTCTCTAAAGTCATTAAAACTCCGCGCTTTGTGGTGTGCGAGGAAAAGGAATTACATCTCGAATATTTCCCATACCTGTCATAAATTGCACCAATCTTTCAAACCCCAAACCGAAACCAGCATGGGGAACAGTCCCATAACGACGCAAATCTAAATACCACCATAAATCTTCTGGGTTCATACCTTGTGCTAACACCCGTTTTTCTAACACATCAAGTCTTTCTTCCCGTTGTGAACCACCAATAATTTCCCCTATTTTCGGTGCGAGAATATCCATAGCGCGGACGGTTTTTTCATCGTCACTCAACCGCATATAAAAAGCTTTGATTTGCGCGGGATAATCTGTCACAATTACTGGCTTTTTAAACAGGTTTTCGGCTAAATAGCGTTCATGTTCTGATTGTAAATCTGCACCCCAACTCACAGGATAATCAAACTTAACATCAGCTTTTTCTAAAAGTTTGACGGCTTCTGTATAAGTTAACCGTTCAAATTGATTGTTAATAATATTATTTGCAGTTTCTAAAACAGTATTATCAATTCGTTCATTGAAAAATTCCATGTCTTCAGGACAGGTTTCCATCACATATTTGAAAATGTGTTTGAGAAACTCCTCAGCCAAATCCATATCACCATCTAAATCACAAAAAGCCATTTCTGGTTCAACCATCCAAAATTCGGCTAAATGACGCGAAGTATTAGAATTTTCAGCGCGAAATGTGGGACCAAAAGTATAGACATTAGTAAAAGCCATAGCCATAATTTCGGCTTCTAATTGGCCACTTACCGTTAAATATGCAGGTTTACTAAAGAAGTCTTGGCTATAATCAATTTCTTGATTTTCGGTTCTGGGAACATTCTTTAAATTGAAATTGGTAACACCAAATAATTCACCCGCCCCTTCGCAATCACTAGCGGTAATAATGGGAGTATGTACCCATAAAAAGCCCCGTTCGTGAAAAAATTGGTGAATAGCAGTCGCGCAAGCATTTCTCACCCGGAACACTGCACCAAAGGAGTTAGTTCGAGGGCGCAAATGGGCAATGGTTCGCAGAAACTCAAAGGAATGACGTTTCTTTTGCAGAGGATAGGTATCAGGATCAGCGTCTCCGTATACTTTCACTGTATCTGCTTTTAATTCTATTCTTTGTCCTTTTCCTTGAGAAGCTACTAGGACTCCTGATACTTCTATAGAAGCACCTGTATTGATTTGTTTTAATATTCCTTGATAGTCTGGTAAATCTTGATTAATGACAATTTGCAAATTCCCCAAAGATGAACCATCATTAACTTCTAGAAACGCAAATCCTTTTAATTCGCGTTTTGTTCTTACCCAACCTTGAACTACTAAAGTTTCTTCAGGTTTTCCACTTCTTAATATTTCCGCAATCCGAGGATTTAGCATTTTCTACAATTTTTATTTTTTAAAGGATTTCAGATCCCCGACTTCTTTAAGAAGTCGGGGATCTTTTGGTTAGAGATCTTTTAAATCAACCAACCCAAGATTTTAATAACCAACCTATAATAACGCCTAAACCGCCAAAACGGACAGCTTGCCAAAAAGGTCTTTTCAAGCTAGTCCAAGAAAATAAATGGCTTTCTAAGTTGATTTCTAAGGTTTCTAACTGTTTGCGAAGACGGTTTAATTCGTCCTTAATTTCTGGAGTCTGCTTTCTATTTTGCTTTAAATTCTTTAATTCCTGTTGCCATTGTGCCTTTTGTTGTTCATCATTTCGCACTTGGGTATATCTATCTTTCAAGAATCGGAGTTCAGCCTCTATTTCCTCTAATTCTTCTTCAAAATCTGATTTGTCGTTTTCTTCTAAATTAGTCATTGGTGATTAGTCATTGGCTATGATAGTTAAATCATAACTTTTACTCTAAACTCGGCACTTAGTCTTATGTCGCAAACTAGCCAACTAAATGAAATCAGCACTCTAGAACTAGCACAAGCCCTCATGGAACGGCTGAGTATCTCTCCTGATGATTGGCATCGTCTCAAATCTAACCGCAATTCTCGCGCTAGTGAACAGGCAGCCGCCGCAATGGTATTTCTGGTCAAAAATGAACCCCAAGAGGCACAGGCAAGGCTAGAACAGGCTGTAGGCTGGCTAGATAAATCAATTTCCGCCCCTCCATGTCCAACTCACGGACACAAGCGTGAGGGCATAAAGGAATAATTCTCAGCTATAGCCGAGTAAAAAATTTGGTAAAAAAACTCCCCTTCAACCTCTTTTCTCTGTGTTCTCTGTGCCTGGAGTGGTTAGATAAATTACTTTAAAACCGCAGACGCGCAAAGTAAAAAAAAGAACTTTTTCGAGTCACCTTCTTATCTTCGCAAAGACAATAAACGACGGCTTTCTAATTGCTTACAAAGCGTGAGTTCTGTACCTTTGCGATTCCATTTTACTTGATCAAAAATCTGATGCAGTAAGGACATACCCCGGCCACTTTCCGCTTCGTCTGGTGGTAAATAGTCATCGGGATCACTATCGCCTTCGAGGGAGGGAGTGAAGCCGCTACCCTGATCTGAGATAATCCACCAATACTGATTATCTATTAATGAGAACCGAACTACTACTAATTTACTGGGATCAAGATTATTCCCATGTTTAGCGGCATTTACTAGGGCTTCCTGGAGTCCTAGCCGCAGTTCTGATTGTAATTTTGCGGGAATATCAGTCAAGAGTAAATCTAGGATTGGACAAAGATAAAGGGTGGAGGCAAAACTAATTGTCCCCAAATAACGCCCAACTGGACGAAGAGAAATGGTAATCACAAGAGAAACCCCGTAGCTTTTATTTAGCTAGACATCAGTTTGCTTTTTCGGGCATTCTGATCAAAATTAGGTAGTCATGCTGCCTTTAAACTGGCGTCTGTAAAACTAAATTTATAAAAATGCTAGAGTATAGACACTTAGGGGGATAATTCATTATGGCTTATTTACAATTTGCTAAAGTTAATCTGTTCATTTAGCAGATAAATAAAAACTGCTAAATGAACAAGAGGAGAAAGACATTCTCGTTAACTGCTCATTTTGTAATTAAGACAATTTTATGCACCTTTTTTAAGAGTCTATGCAGCTTTGATTTCTTTAAAACAAAATGAGTTTCTATTTTTATGTAATTTCATTCTAGCATTATGAGTATCCACTAGACTACAAATTTCTGATTTTTATTTTTGTGAAGAGTTAACTACTCTGAATCATTCTCCGATAGCACCAAAAAAGCGGCTGCTTCTACATGAGCCGTTTGCGGAAAAAAGTCAGCAGGTTGCACCCTGGTGAGTCTATATAGCCCATCTTCACACAGTAATTTTAGGTCACGGGCGAGAGTAGCTACTTTACAACTGACGTAAACAATTCGAGATGGTTTCAGGTTTCTTAATGTTTTGATAACGTTAGCTTCACATCCTTTGCGGGGTGGATCAAGTAAAACAACATCGGGTATAATTTCCAAATTCTGAAGAATCTTTTCTACTGCACCGACAAGGAATGTTACATTATCAATTCCATTTTCTTGGGCATTGACAATTGCTTGTTCTACTGCTGTTGATTGCAATTCTAAACCTGTAACGTGTTTTGCTTGTTTAGCTAGGGGCAAAGTTAAAGTTCCTATACCACAATAGGCATCTACTAGGACTTCGTGACCTTGTAAATTCAGTTCTGACTGAATTACCTCTAAGAGTGCTTCGGCTGTTTCTGTATAAACTTGGAAAAAGGTATCTGGTCCGATTTGAAAATCCAGTCCGGCGAATTTTTCTTGGAGATAGGGCGTTCCAGCTAGACAACGGGTTTCTGATCCAAATATAGCATTTGTGCGATCGCTATTGCGGTTGAGTGAAACGCCTACCAATTGAGGATAACGCTGTAACCATTGCTGTGCTTGGGTTTCGACTCCTGGTAAATTCCAATCTTTGACGACTATTGTTAGCAGCATTTCTCCGGTGCGGCGGCCAATGCGTAAACCTAAATGGCGAATTAAGCCTTTGTGACGGGTTTCGTCATAAATTTGCCAGCCCTGCTTTTCAATGTCTAGTTTAACTTCAGCTAACAAAGGATTTAACCGTTGGTCTTGTACGGGGCATTGATTCAAGTTGATTAATTTATGAGTACCTTTGTGATAATATCCAGCTTGGACATGACCTGTAGCCGACATACCAAGAGGATAAGTAACTTTGTTGCGATAACCAAAGGATGCAGCCGCCACTAAAACTGGATTTATCGGTGGATTAACAAAACCGCCAATTCTTTCTAAAGCTTGAGTTACTTGATTTTGTTTAGCTGTTAACTGGTAATTATAATTAATATGTTGCCATTGGCAGCCACCACATTTATCAGCGACAATACAACTTGGTCGCACCCGTTGAGGCGAGGCTTGCAATAATTCCTGCACCTGACCATAAGCATATTTTGGCTTCACATTGAATAATTTGACAAGTAAGCGATCGCCTGGTACAGTATCGGAAACAAAAACCACACGTTGCTCGAAGCGTCCCACACCATCGCCAGTGTCGCTTAAATCAGTAATTTCCAGTTCGATAATTTCATCTTGTCGCCACATTATATTAGTCATTAGGTCAGTTGTTAGAGAAGGGGAACAGGGAATCAAGAGTTCCCAAGTGTCGAATTGTAAATTCATTTATCCCTATCTTCCCACACACTTCCCGAATGTCCCTTTAAGTCGGTAAACTAGCAGATATAAATATTTCAGGTCATTTAGATAATCATGACTGTAATTAGCCAAGTTATTCTCCAAGCTGACGACGAACTGCGCTATCCCAGCAGTGGCGAACTCAAAAACATCAAAGCATTTTTGGAAACAGGTGTACAGCGCACAAGAATCGCCGCTACCCTTTCGGAGAACGAGAAAAAAATCGTTCAAGAAGCTACCAAAAAACTTTGGCAAAAACGCCCTGACTTTATCGCCCCCGGTGGTAATGCTTACGGTGAGAAACAGCGGGCTTTGTGTATTCGGGACTTTGGCTGGTATTTACGCCTAATTACCTACGGTGTACTTGCTGGTGACAAAGACCCCATTGAAAAAATTGGTTTGGTTGGTGTGCGGGACATGTACAACTCTCTAGGTGTTCCTGTTCCTGGAATGGTAGAAGCTATCACTTCTCTCAAACAAGCGTCCTTGGATTTATTGAATACAGAAGACGCGGCCGAAGCTGCACCTTACTTTGATTACATCATTCAAGCGATGTCTTAATCAACGGACTGTACTATAGCAGGGAACAGGATATAAACGCTTTAATTCCCCACAATTAGTATTGACACTCCTCGCACTAACGTGACGGGGATTCTTAATCGAACAGCAGTAGGTGCGTATTGCAATACGCCCCTACTGCTTTTATTTTGAATTTTAAATGCATTTTTTCTGTGACTATTAGTTCATAACTTGAATATTATTGACAAAAAAACGACAGACTTATGATAGGCTGTCGGCAATTAATGTTTTCCCTATTAATGACTCGGCTAGAGTTCAGTTATTGCTGATTATGCCAATATGATGATTGCTTTGAGAGGATCTAAATCATATATATATGTGATTCCCGTCACTTTAGAGGAAAAACTAATTCCCTGTTCTTTGATGTCACAAATAAAAGATATTTGCTATGTCTGATAGTTCTTAACTCTGGCACTAAACAAATAATTTATGTAAACTAATAATTAGTAATATGAAGAATTATAAAGTTAATTCTCAATTTATAGTCAGCGAAGTTGAAATATGTCAAATCTTACTCATATAAAAAATCAACCCCGCGTTATCGTCATCGGTGCGGGTATAGGTGGACTCACAGCCGGGGCATTATTAGCACACAGAGGCTATAATGTTTTGATTCTTGACCAAGCAATAGTTCCTGGTGGTTGTGCGTCTACTTTCAAACGTCAAGGCTTTACCTTTGATGTTGGTGCAACTCAAGTTGCAGGTCTAGAACCTGGGGGAATTCATCACCGCATTTTCTCAGAATTAAACATAGAATTGCCCGCAGCTACACCTTGCGACCCAGCTTGTGCGGTATATCTTCCCGGAGAGTCAACACCGATTAATGTCTGGCGTGATCCTCAAAAATGGCAAGCAGAACGCCAAAAACAGTTTCCCGGTAGTGAACCTTTTTGGCAATTATTAACAACTTTATTTAATGCTAGTTGGGAATTTCAAGGACGTGATCCTGTTTTACCACCCCGGAATTTATGGGATTTAGGACAATTAATCCAAGCAGTGCGTCCAAGTACCTTGATTACTGCACCTTTCACCTTATTTACGGTGGGGGATGCTTTACGATTATGTGGTGTAGGAAATGATCAAAGACTGCGGACATTTTTAGATTTACAACTGAAGTTATATTCTCAAGTCAGTGCGGAAGAAACCGCTTTACTTTATGCAGCTACAGCCTTGAGTGTGTCCCAATCACCCCAGGGATTATATCATCTGCAAGGGAGTATGCAAGTATTGAGCGATCGCTTGGTAGAATCCTTAGAAAGAGATAGTGGTAAGTTATTAATGCGCCACACCGTCGAAAAAATCAAAGTTGAAAATGGCCAAGCCAACACCGTAGTTATTAAAAATCTGAAAACGGGAGAAACTTGCACAGAAACAGCAGATCAGATCATTGCAAATGTCACCGTTCAAAATTTAGTTCAATTATTAGGAGAAAATGCTCCTGCTGGATATAAACAAAGAGTAGAAAAACTCCCCCCAGCTTCCGGTGCATTTGTAATTTATTTGGGTGTAGATAAAAGTGCAATTCCTCCTGATTGTCCACCGCATTTACAATTTTTATATGATGTTAATAAACCTATTGGTGAAAACAATTCCCTGTTTGTCTCTGTAAGTCATGAAGGAGACGGTCGCGCACCAATAGGAAAAGCCACAATTATTGCTTCTTCCTTTGTGGATTTTACTCCCTGGTGGGAAAGTCAAGATTATCAAGGGTTAAAACAAAAATTTAC
>JANMGZ010000086.1:0-1719 GCA_031374905.1 Dolichospermum sp. OTE_70_metabat_362_sub | reverse complement strand
TAGTAAACTTGCACGATAGATTTACAATATATGTTATTGTCAGATTTACCTTTGTTGTGCCAAAGTTAATTTGTAATCTATTTAATATAATTAACTACTGAATCGAATGTCGTTCATATACCATAGAGATTTTTTAAATTTGTTTGTTAGCACAGTACAGATTAAGCTGTCCGATTACAATACTTCTCTGTTTATACCTACTTATATAGAATTAGCGGCGGTAATTAAAAAGGTGTGCAATATTTGTTGCTGTTAATAATCGTTGCTTCAAATAAATATCACATTTAGAAGAAAATAATATGAATTAACCAAATATTATTCACTGCATTTTATCTATGCATAAAAGTTAAATTTAAATTAGTCACCTGAGAAATTGCAAATAAAAAAATACTACTGCCTACCACAAAATATTAAACCAATCAGTAACTTACAATATGTAATAGGAATTGTATAGTTTCTATAAATTTCTTCTTTTTAACATTTCGAGCAACTTCCTTTTGCGTTCCATTACGCCCCCTCTATCAATCATCCCCAACTCCTCCCATCTAGTGCTCCGCCCACTTCTTCCTGGCTCCGCCCCTCTAACACATCGCTCTGCGAAAATTCCCGATGTTTTGGCGGGTACTCCGGCATTTTGATCACTTTGCGTTGATATTGTTTCGGTCGACGATTGAATGATTCAAGTAAATCAACGCCCATTGTATGGTCGTGTAATTCTGACTCGGGTTGTAGGGTCAGTTGCTGAAAATTAGGCCATGATCTGGGGAGAGAACAAAAAACAATGAGGCAAACGGCTGAAAAATCTTTACAACGTACAAAATGCTTCTATTTGATAACGTGAATCAAAAAAGCCAAATTTAATTTTAAAACATTCAACGTTGATCTCGAAATATCACTGGCGAGACACAGGATGACCAATTGTATTAAAACATCTAATGATTCACTTAATTCAGCAATTAAGTGATTAATTACTTACTTAATCACTTAATTAAACAATTAAATGATTTATAATTCAATTCATAATTCGTCAACAACAGGGGAGATGGGGGGGATGCATCCCCCCAATTTTTCCAATCCCTAAGGTTTTGCTCCTTTAGGAGCAAAACCTTATTTATTTTTTTAAGGATCATTTTGTTCCTATGAAATAACTTCCAATCTTCCTAATCTTCCTTTGCCGCTGCATCCCCCCCCCCCCAATATTTATGAGCTGTTGACGCTGATGGCTGGAGGGAAGTGCGGACACTGTATAACACCTACATGTGTCTGGGCAATAGTTTGAACGAATTAGTATTCATTTCTTGACGATTTCAGTTTTGATGAAATTCAACCAAAAGCTCAAAATATCCGATTGTAACACATCGCTAACGGAGGAGCAAGTACAAAGACAGGTATCAGCAGAAGAAGAACTGGTAGATTTACTTGAACAATCAGCTGCCTCTGAATCTCATTGGATGAAATTAATTAACAGGATTTTTGCCATTTTTGGATATCGGCGAGCGAATAGCATTGATATTTATCTTACATGTAAAGATTACAACTCATTGCAAGACCTCTTGGTAGGCCATGAAAGTGGCTACTTGGAACTTTTTGTTGCTGTGGCTATTAAACAAATCTGTCAGGAATTCGGAAGCGATTTGGAACCGGTAAAATTAGAAGTGGATAAGGGTCAACTGAGTTCAGCTGCAGCTTATTTTCATAGTTGGTTTTTATTTATTTAAC
>JANMGZ010000083.1:0-3108 GCA_031374905.1 Dolichospermum sp. OTE_70_metabat_362_sub | reverse complement strand
GCCATCATTGATAAAAATGCCCGCATTGGTCACAATGTGAAAATTATCAATAAAGACAACATCCAAGAAGCAGAACGGGAAAAGCAAGGCTTTTACATCCGTAGCGGCATTGTCGTTGTTCTTAAAAATGCTGTAATTCCTGATGGTACAATCATTTAGTTCGTGGTGATTAGTGATTGGTGATTGGTGATTGGGTGATTTATCTTTCTTATTCCCTGTTCCCTGTTCCCTGTTCCCTATGACTAAATTAATTTTGCTAATTGGTCTTCCTGGTAGCGGTAAATCAACTTTAGCAAAACAACTACTGATAGAATGCCCTCAGATGCAGCTAATTTCTACAGATGCCATCCGGGGGCAACTTTTTGGTTCAGAAATAATCCAAGGCCCTTGGTTGCTAATTTGGCAGGAACTAGAACGACAATTACAACAAGCCATAACTAGAGATCAAGGTGTGATTTTCGATGCTACCAATGCCCAAAGGAAAAATCGCCGAGAAGTGATTAACCTAGCCCGTAATTGTGGCTTTACTCAAATTACGGGAGTTTGGGTGAAAACTCCAGTTTGGCTGTGTTTAGCAAGGAATCAAAGACGGATTCGCCAAGTTCCTGAAAACATAATTCTCCGAATGTACCGTCAACTCCGGGATGCTCCTCCCAGCCAAGAAGAAGGAATAGATGAGCTTATTTTCTTCACATCATGGCAGGAGTACGGGAATTGCGCTGGTACATTCAGCAAGAACAACACTTGATTTTGACAATTGTTTGTTAGTTTAATATCAGAATCTATTTGCCCGGCATTAGACCAAATGAAAGCAAACAAGCTCCAGAAAAAACTAAGCCATAAGGGTTGATTAATAGTAAATCTCATATCTTAGAAAAAAAACATAACCTAAATTTCTACAGGAGGCTGGTAGATGGCTGCAACCGACTTTAAAGACTATTATGCAATGTTAGGAATTAGTAAAACTGCTACTTCAGAAGAAATTAAACAAGCTTTTCGCAAACTAGCCCGTAAATATCATCCTGATGTTAACCCCAATAACAAACAGGCTGAAGCCAAGTTTAAAGAAGTTAATGAGGCTTACGAGGTATTATCTGACCCAGATAAACGCCAAAAATATGATCAATTTGGTCAATATTGGAAACAAGCTGGTCAAGGCTTCCCCAGCGGTGGTTCTGGTGTGGATATGGGCGGGGTGGACTTTGGCCAATACGGTAGTTTTAATGATTTCTTAAATGAATTATTTGGTGGTACAGGACCCCGTAGTGGACGACAAAGTTACTCCTACCGTACTTCTACAGGTAGACCAGGGGGCAATTTTAATGATTTTGGCTTTCAAGATGGCGCGGCTGGTGGTACACAAGATACAGAAGCTATTATTACTTTAACTTTTGCAGAAGCATTTTCCGGCGTTCAAAAACGATTCAGCTTAGGAAATGAAACTATTGATGTCCGTATCCCCGGCGGCGCTAAAGTTGGTACTCGCTTACGGGTTAAGGGAAAAGGCCAAATTAACCCCATGAGTCAACAACGGGGTGATTTATATTTAAAAGTGGAATTACAACCCCATAGTTTTTTCCAAATCGAAGGGGATAATCTTGTTTGCGAAGTATTAATTACTCCTGATGAAGCTACATTAGGTGCGGCTATAGATGTTCCTACACCCGATGGTAATGTTAATGTCAAATTACCTGCGGGAGTCCGTTCTGGTCAATCTCTGCGGTTACGTGGTAAGGGTTGGCCTTTAGCTAAAGGTGGACGTGGTGATCAATTTGTGAAAGTAGTTATCGCTCCTCCAAAAGACCTCAGCCCTCAAGAACGGGAATACTATGAAAAAATCCGGACTATCCGTACTTATAACCCTCGTATTCATTTAGCACAAGTTAAATTATAAAAATTGTTGCCATCAATTATCATTTTGTCTCTCTTGCGGGATCGTTAGTCATAAAAAACCTAGTCCACAACGGCGTAAATCAACCAACCATTAAAAATTCTCAAGAAATTGGTGTCATCTACTTGTTTAATTTTTAATTATTAATTTTTAATTCCGCCCTGCGGTACTAGTGTGGGAAAAACTCTCTCATCTGCTTCACTTGCTAATCTGTGGTATTTTTCCATAGCATAGCAGGACACTGTATTTATTAAAACACTATTCATTTTAAAAAAATATTTACTTATGTAAACATTGCCTTTAAAGTTACATTTCCTATACAATTGAAACTGTGTGGACAAGTATTTTTTGATCGATAGGCAAAATAGTTAGTTATTTTGCCCAAGTGTTAATTTACTCAGCTTCAAAAATTATCTTGTACAACTCTATACCTAGCTATAGAGTTTCACCACCGCAAACATATTGTGAGGAGTGATATTTTGAAAATAACAAAGCATTCAATTATACTATTCAATCATTGCAAACGGTTTATTTACTTGGGTTTATCGCTAACCTTACCAAGCTTTTTGCTGACTACAGCCATCTCAGTTAATTCTGCATCTGCGGCAGATGACTTAGTAGCGAAAAATCAAAACAATGAATTAATCACAGATAAAACTGCAAAAGCGATTTCTTTGCCCGACAGCAAACAAATAGTCAAAGTGACAGAATTAGCCCAAAAAATTGAATCTATTCCTGAACAACCACAACCAAATACACAAAATGGAACTAGTAATCCCGATGATGTTAATAAAAAGCCAGAAGAGTTATTAATTGAACCCCTGATCAAATTCAGAATATCACCACCTAAGAAAGTTTACGAACCAGGACTCAATTTTGCTGGTCCAAGTGCCTTCGGGGCTAATATGGGTGACGCATTTATAGGCGCATCGGTGGCTACTGCTGGTAATAGGGGTGACAGTCTAAATGACATAGACGGAAGCATGAGCGTCGGGTTTGGTTTAGGAGATTCCCGGGAACTAGTTGGTCTAGAATTATCCTTCAATAACGGTAGTATCAAAAACTTTGGTAGTAATGGAACTTTTGACGCTAAAGCTCACCGCATTGTCTATGCCAAAGGAAACAATCAAATTGCTGTAGCTGTCGGATGGGAAGCCTTTGCTCAGTATAAGACTGAAGCTAGTATTGAACCTCTTAGACCTTCCGGTGTCTATGGT
>JANMGZ010000059.1:0-1528 GCA_031374905.1 Dolichospermum sp. OTE_70_metabat_362_sub | reverse complement strand
AAATCAATCGCTATTTTCTCAGCATCAACCAAAACATAGTCTTGCAAATTAGGATTACGACGATACAATCTAAATTTATCCCCTCGGACATAAGTAACCGTTCACGGGGGGTCGGGAAAACGCCCAACATGAGATCATACGGAATCACTACGAAAACCAATCTAGATTTGATTTTTTCTAGTTAATCATGAATCATCAAAAGTCCTATAGTCGTCTGTAAATTGTTTTTTAGACATTTTAGGTGCTATTGGTAGATATTGTAAATCACTCAAAACCCCTATTAAATAAGAACTTTAGCATTTGGGCAAATATTTTACCCCCCCTGAACGGTTACGTCCTCTGCGTGCAAGAGGGAATAAGCAAATACCATCTTATGAATTACCATTAAGGTCGTTCTTCTGATTTCCAAGACTGCACCCGACTTTCTGCTTCCATCGGTAACGCCTCCGTCCGTTGACGAATACGAGTAATCACTTCATCCCTTTGTCCATAGCGTTTTTGCAACAAATCGCGGACTTCTTGCTCCATCGAAACCCCCTTTTATGCTGCCAAGCGTTTAATGCGCTCCACCAACTCATCAGATATATTGCGAATGGTAATTGTTGCCATAGGGACTTCTTTGTTAGTCTACTACCGGATCCTAATGATAGCATTTTGCTGGCATTCGATTAATCTAATATGGCTATCATACCCAGAAAATTTTTTTAGTTAAATAATTCACAATTTGGCTTCGGAAACTGAATTAAATTTAAAATTACCTTAGAGATGTGTTTAAAAAGTCATTTCCTGTGATTTTAGAAAATTATTTATCACCATTAAGTAATAGTATTCGTCATTATCTTTATTTGTTATACCTACTCAAAAGCCAATTTAACTGTAGTACAATTCAATTCAGTATTTTTTCTTGCCTCTGTGTCCTCTGCACCTGGAGCGGTTAGTTAAAAAAGATGTTAGGCAACGGATTTCTCGATTTTAGATTAAATTGGTGATTAGATATCTAAAGCGTGAGAGCCTCAACGCTGATAGCGACAACAAACCTAAAATCCTAGAATCCAAGTGTTAAATTTGTCTCAAAATGGTTGTTCTGTATGGGTTGCTTCTTCAACAGAAGGACTACTGACACCAACTGCTGTTGCTCTTGGCAAATTTGATGGTGTTCATCTTGGTCATCAAAGAGTAATTCAACCAGTATTGCAGTCAGCATGGGGTGAAGAAAATTTAGACCAATCAGACCGCAAAAATCCCCGCCCATACTCAACCGTTGTTACTTTTGATCCCCATCCCCATGAGTTTTTTACAGGACTTCCCCGTGATTTGTTAACACCACTGGATGAAAAAGTTCAACAATTGCGATCGCTTGGGGTGGAACAATTAGTATTATTACCTTTTGATAGAGAATTATCTGCCCTTTCCCCGGAAGAATTTGTAGATAAAATCCTCGTCCAACAACTGCAATGTCAACAAATTAGCGTTGGCCAAGATTTTTGTTTTGGTAAAAAGCGTATGGGTACTGCTAAAGATTTGCAAA
>JANMGZ010000043.1:0-4214 GCA_031374905.1 Dolichospermum sp. OTE_70_metabat_362_sub | reverse complement strand
AGCCAGTCATCACTTCATCGAATACCAGCAGTGCGCCATATTCCTGAGTAATTAATCTCAAGCCTTCCAGGAAACCAGCATCGGGAACGATGAAACCAGCATTGCCGACAATTGGTTCGAGAATTACGCCGGAAATACTGTCAGGATTGGCAGCAAATAGAGCTTTGACAGCTTCTAAATCGTTGTAAGGTGCCGTCAGGGTATCCGCTGTAGTCGATTTGGGCACGCCTGGGGAATCAGGTAAACCCAGAGTAGCGACACCAGAACCAGCTTTTACCAAGAACATATCAGCGTGTCCGTGATAGCAACCCTCAAACTTGATAATTTTTTCTCTGTTGGTGAAGGCTCGCATCAGTCTTAATACGGACATACAAGCTTCTGTTCCTGAGTTGACAAATCTTACCATTTCGACGCTAGGAACAGCATCAATGACCATTTCTGCTAATACGTTTTCAAGGACGCAGGGAGCGCCAAAACTTGTTCCTTTCTCTAGCGCTGTGTGGAGTGCAGATATTACTTCTGGATGAGCATGACCACAAATAGCTGGTCCCCATGTACCAACATAGTCAATGTATTTGTTGCCGTCTACATCCCAAATATATGCGCCATTAACACGATCAAATACTATGGGTTGTCCACCTACGGATTTAAAAGCGCGAACGGGAGAACTGACTCCTCCAGGCATGAGATTTTGAGCAGCAGCAAAGATTTCTTGGGATTTTGTGGTTTTAATTGAGGTGTTTACCAAGGGTATCTCCTAGGATGTGGGGATTAAAATTGAGCTTCTATCTGAGGATAAGACAAAATAATGCTGAAAATTTCTATGCTCATAGAATTGGCTACTGCTGTAACTTTTGTAGCTATGTGTTTTCTGTAATTTCTGAGATCCGGCATAGGCATAAAAGTTTTTTTATTGAGGCAAGGATCAGGGTAAAAAATTATATAAATTTTCAGTGAAGCCACTAGACAAAAATGTTTTTTTTACAATGTTTTCAGTATTGAAACGCTTGGGTGTTCAAGCTGCTTTCTAAACTTTAAATCACCTTTGGCTTTCTGTGGCTGATGTTATTTACAAAAAAAAGGACAACGTAATGAAATTATCTCGAATTCTGCCATTAGTAGTTGGTGGTGCTGTTGCTGGTATTGTGGTTAGTAGTGCATCTCCAGCCCAAGCACTAGAATTTGTAACTAATGGGAATTTTGAATCTGGTTTAACTGGATGGCAGAATGTTGGACCTGGAAGCTGGGGCGCTAATATTAATAATATCGGTGGCAACTCTTCTACTAAGGTTATATCAGTTTCTAGCGCCACTTCTAGAGCAAATTTATTGCAAAGTATAACCGGTCTTTCTGTGGGACAGACCTACAACTTTAGTTTTGACTATTTTCAAGCCGGAGGAGTTACAAATAGCATCATAGTCGTACTGGGGTCTACGAATCTAGCCTCTCTGATTAATACCACTTCGGCTTCTTTCACAACCTTTTCCACAACTTTTGTGGCTACACGAACTTCGGATCTATTACTCTTGCAAGGTTACAATGATCCCGGTGCTGCTTATTTAGACAACGTATCCTTGACCGATGTTGCTACCCCAGTACCCTTCGACATTCCCGGTGGTGCAACTATCCCCACAGTCGGTTCTCTCTTTGCTCTAGGATTGATAAGACAAGCTAAAAAGCGTTTAGCCGTAAAAAAAACTTGTTGTTAACCCCGTGGAGACTGTAGTTTGATATGATTGTCTGGATCAGGATGTCCCTGATTTTAAAGATTTACGCAATCTGACACACGCTATACTTCAAATCCTGATGTTAACAAAAAATCATCCTGTAAATCCTGAAATCCTGGATATCCTGATTCAGACAAAAATTCCTAACTTCTAAAATCCTGATGTTAACAAAAAATCCATCCTGTAAATCCTTTAATCCTGTAAATCCTGATTCAGACAAATTATATAATTAAACACAGATAAACGCAGATAAACGCAGATTTTTAATTTCTTTTGACTTCCCCAAGGAGATATTCTGAATTCAGAAAAAAGCACAAAAAAGAGTATTTAGGGGTTGACAACAGATTTTAAATTTGTTATCATAAAATTGATAAGGAAGAACTATCGTATAATAAATATGTTAAGCAAAAACTGGTAGGGATTTAGCGCTGCTAAACCTTTGACAAACATAGACATTCATTTTTTAGTTTTTAATTTTTTTAAGGAATGATATCTTGAATCCATTAATCATTCTTAATTAGAGCAAATAACCTGATATGTCTTCTTTTGAACTGCTATCGCTCCAATCTGCTATCCCTGTGGAAAAAATTCGCTACGATGACAGAGGTTTAGTGCCGACAATTATCCAAGATTATTTGGATGGCACTGTGCTGATGATGGCTTGGATGAATCAGGAATCGTTACAAAAGACTTTGGCGACTGGGGAAACTTGGTTTTGGAGTCGTTCCCGGCAAGAATTTTGGCATAAAGGCGCAACTTCTGGACATATTCAGAAAGTACAAAGTATTAGTTATTAATGTGATAGTGATGCTCTGTTGATTGGGGTAGAGCAGTTAGGAGATGTAGCTTGTCATACTGGAGAACGTAGTTGTTTTCACCAGGTTGATGGAACGGTGACAGCACCACCGGCAGATAGTTTATCACAATTGTTTGCGGTAATCTGCGATCGCCGTGATTATCCCCATGAAGATTCTTATACCTGTAAGTTATTGGCTGGTGGTGATAATAAGATTTTGAAAAAGATTGGTGAGGAAAGCGCGGAGGTAGTTATGGCCTGCAAGGATGATGATGCCGAGGCGATCGCTGGTGAAGTTGCGGATTTATTTTATCATACTCTTGTCGCCTTGGCGCATCATCAGGTTGATTTAAAAGCAGTGTATCGCAAGTTGCAAGAACGGCGGAAATAACTAATAACAAATCAATGCCACAATTTTCTGGCTCAATCATAGTTATTACCCATATATTACTAATTATATAAGTATTTATGGATTTTAACTATGTTTCTCTTCCACAAGCCTGCTTACACAAAGCATTGTAATATCATCAAACTGTGGAGCATCACCAACAAAAGCAAATAAATCAGATTTAATGGAATTGAGCAAATCATTGGCAGAACTAGATGGCTGCTCCAGAATATCTCGCAGTCGCTTGTCTGTAAATAACTTGCCTTCAGGGTTTTTGCCTTCAGTCACACCATCAGTATAACCAATCAATATATCACCAGGTTCAAGCTGAACTTGCTGAATTTTAAATTTACTTCCAGCCATCATCCCTACAGCCGGGCCAGTAGATTTAAGAGTATTTTTCACCCCAGATTCGTTAAGAATAAACAGCGGTTCATGTCCAGCATTAATATAAGTAAGTATTCCTGTTTCTGGTTCTAGAACCCCAAAAAACATGGTTGCAAACATACTCATTTGCCAGTGATTTTGGGCAACATATTCATTAGTTCTGGAAACTGCTTGCAGGGCATTAAGGTGAGCTAAATTTTTCGAGTCAGACTTACCAATCCAACCACCAAGGGGCTGATTTTCTTGGAGAGTTTGATGAGTAAATCCGCGCAATTGAGTTTCTGAAGAAAACACATGAATTAAACTCTGCATAAATTGCCAGTGATTGTGAGCAATATATTCACTAGTTGTAGAAACTGCTGGCTGGGCATTGAAGTGATTTAAATTTTTCGAGCCAGATTCATCAATTACCACATCAGTTGGCTGATTTTTTGCCAAAATTTGACGAGCAAGTCCGCTAAATTCTGTTTCCGAAGAAAAGACACGGATTAAACTCCGCATCAAAGCCATAAATAATGCTGCTCCCACACCTTTATCACATACATCCGCAATTACGAGTCCTACCTGGTTATTAGGCAGTTCAAAAGTATCATAGAAGTCTCCAGCTACTTGACGGGCTGGGTGGAAGCAAGCGGCAATTTCCCAATTAGGCAATTTAACCAATTCATAGGGGAGAAAATCAATTTGTATCTGTCGTCCTTTTTCTAGTTCAGCATCAAGAGCTTGGGAATATTTATCAAGTTTGGAGTACAGACGAGCATTTTCCAAGACTAAAGCCATTTGATCAGCAGTTAGTAACATGAGATTAGCTGTCTCTTGGCTAAAGTGTCCTGGTTGAGAGTGCAATAAAGTAATAATACCGAGTAATTCTTCACCCCTAATAATGGGAACAACTAAAGCAGAACGGACACTATAT
>JANMGZ010000158.1:0-8116 GCA_031374905.1 Dolichospermum sp. OTE_70_metabat_362_sub | reverse complement strand
CAGCTAATATTTATGAAAAAGATTTAGATAAGGTAAGAATTGGTCAAAGAATTAGTTTAAAAGTTGCCAGTTTACCTGATCATACCTTTTCTGGCAGAATTTCCCGCATTGCTACAGCAGTGGAAGGAGAAACACGAATTGTCCCAGTACAAGCAAAGGTGAATAACTCTAATGGGAAACTAAAACCAGGAATGTTTGCTGAATTGGAACTTTTAACAAATCAAACATCAGCACCTATTTTAGTTATTCCTACTTCAGCCGTAGTTGACGCAAATGGGAAAAAACTTGTGTATCTACAAAATGGTAATGTTTTCCAATCTGCTGAAGTTACTTTAGGACAAACTTCTGGAGATATGGTTGAGGTGAAAAGTGGTTTGTTTGCAGGAGATATGATTGTTATTCAACGCGCACCACAACTTTATGCTCAATCATTGCGGGGTGGTAATAACTCAAAAATTGAACCAAAAAAAGCACCTGTCAAGACTACTGAAGAAGTGAAAATTTCTAGTTTTTTAGTACCTTTGTGGTTAGCGGGAGTTGGGGGAGGTATGGCAATAGCAACTATTGCTTTTATGGGTGGTATTTTTTGGTCTAATCGGGGTAAAAAACCTCAATTAGACTATGACACATTAGAAGATTCTTTTAATGATTCTACAAATTTAGATGATCACTACCGTACATCTGATTCAGAATCAAAAGTCACTATGATCAACAAAAATATTCAACCATAAAAATGCTAAGTGCTATTATTAAATGGGCAATTGCTCGTCGTTGGTTAGTTATTTTAGGAACAATTATTCTGACAATTTGGATATTTAGGACGATTATCCAAATGCCTTTAGATGTTTTCCCTAGTTTTGCACCTCCCCAGGTGGAAATTCAAACCGAAGCGCCAGGACTCGCTCCTGAAGAATTAGAATCTCTAGTCACTTTACCAATTGAAAGTGCAATTAATGGTACTCCCGGAGTTACAGCAGTTCGTTCATCTTCAGCCGCAGGAATTTCTGTTGTCAAAGTTATTTTTAACTGGAATACTGATATTTATCAAGCTCGTCAATTGGTAACAGAACGATTACAACAAGCTCAAAGTAAATTGCCTTCAGGAGTAGAAACTCCGCAAATTTCTCCGACAAGTTCTCCCATTGGTACTGTATTACAATATGCTTTTACTTCAGAAAATACTCCTTTAATGGAAGTGCGGCGAATTGTTGATTGGCAAGTCACAAATCGTCTTTTAGCTGTGCCTGGTGTAAGTCAGGTGGTAGCTTATGGTGGCGATATTCGTCAATATCAGGTATTAGTTGATCCAGTAAAAATTAGAGCTTTTAATGTTACCTTAGAAGACGTAGAAAAAGCCACATCTGCCGCTAATGTTAATGCTGCTGGTGGCTATTTAATTACTCCTGATCGAGAAAAGTTAATTCGCGGAATTGGCAGAATTGAATCTATTGCAGAATTACAGGAATCAGTAATTATTGCTCGCAATGGTACACCTGTGAAAATTTCTGATGTTGCTGATGTAAAAATTGGTGCAGCTATTAAACGCGGTGACGGCAGTTTTAACGGTAAAAAGGCAATTATTATCATGATTAATAAACAGCCTCAAGCCGATACTCCCACTGTCACCCGTGCCATAGAAGAAGCAATGACAGAGGTAAAAGCGGGATTACCTGAAGATATTAAAATTACCCCAACTTTTCGCCAAGAAAACTATATTGATTCCTCGATTGAAAATGTGAGATCGGCTTTAGTTGAAGGCAGTATTATTGTTGCTTTGATTTTAATTCCTTTTTTGATGAATTGGCGAAATTTGGTGATTTGTTTAACTGTCCTACCTTTATCTTTATTAGTGGGAGTGTTACTACTAAATTTGTGGGGACAAGGTTTAAATACTATGACATTGGGAGGTTTAGCAGTTGCTATTGGTTCAGCCGTTGATGATGCTATTGTTGATGCTGAAAATGTTCATCGTAACTTGCGAGAAAATAAATATTCTCCTCATCCCCGTCCGGTTTTAGATGTTGTGTTTGATGGTTGTCAAGAAGTGCGAGATTCGGTATTTGGAGGAACTATGATTACCATAGTTGTCTTCTGTCCAATTTTTGCTTTGTCTGGGGTAGAAGGGAGTGTTTTTATTCCGATGGGATTGGGATATATTGCCGCAGTTGTCGCTTCTACTATTATGGCATTGACGATGACTCCGGCTTTATGTGCAGTTCTATTACCTTATGGTCAGTTGCCAGAAATAGAACCTTGGGTGGCGAGATTTTTTAAGCGACTTTACTATCCTTTATTAACATTTTCTATCAAGCGTTCGGGAATTATTTTAACTTTAGCGATCGCTAGTTTGATAGCAGCAACTATCATTTTTCCCTCCTTTGGGAGAATATTTTTACCAGAGTTTCAAGAACAAACTTTAGTGAATACCATAACTCTTTATCCAGGAGTTTCTTTAGCAGCTACCAATGCGGCTGGTGAAGCAATTGAGGACGCACTGAAAGGAGATTCTAGATTTCCCTATGTACAGTTGCGTTCTGGACGCGCACCAGGAGACGGGGATGCAGCCGGGGTAAATGTGGCGCATTTGGATATTGAATTAAGCAAACCTGCGATGAAAAATAGGAAAGGGACAATTGAGAAGTTACGAGAGGAATTTGCTAAGTTACCGGGGGTAGCACCAAACATTGGTGGTTTTATCTCGCATCGCATGGATGAGGTATTATCAGGAGTTAGAAGTGCGATCGCTGTCAAAATTTTTGGATCTGATTTAGAACAACTTCGCACCATTGGTAAGCAAGTTAATGATGTGATGAAAACCGTGAATGGGATTGTAGATTTACAACTAGAACCGCAAATACCCATTGAACAAATTCAAATTAAATTTAACCGTTCTGCTGCTGCAAGATATGGTTTAACAGTGGGAAAACTTGCGGAAATTATGGAAACTGCTTTGAATGGAAGAGTAGTATCTCAAGTTTTAGAAAAACAACAAACTTTTGATTTAGTTGTGTGGTTAAAGCCAGAAGCAAGGCAAAACTTTGATAATATTAGCAATTTGTTAATTGATACTCCTAACGGTCAAAAAATTCCTTTAGCACAGGTGGCTACAATTGAAAATGGCACTGGACCAAATACCATCAACAGAGAAAATGTATCTCGCTTAATTGTTGTTTCTGCTAATGCCAATGGTAGAGATTTGCGCTCTATCGTTAACGAAATTAGAGCCAAAGTTAATCAACAGGTACATCCACCATCTGGTTATTATATTCAGTATGCGGGACAATTTGAGGCAGAAGAAAGAGCAACTCAGAATATTTTAATTTCCAGTGCTATAGCCTTTATTGCCATTACAATTATCATGTATTTTTCAGTTAAATCAATTCCTTCTACCGCCATGATTATGATTAATTTACCTTTAGGATTAGTAGGAGGAATATTTTCAGTAGCTTTAACTGGTGGCGTTATTTCTATTGCTTCTTTGGTTGGCTTTATTACTTTATTTGGAATTGCTACCCGCAATGGTTTACTACTTGTGGATAATTACAACACCAAATATGCGCTCGGTTTACCACTTAAAGATATTTTAATTAAAGGATCTATGGAGCGGTTAAATGCCATTTTAATGACAGCTTTTACCTCTGCTTTAGGATTAGCACCTTTAGTAATTGAAAGTGGACCAGGAAAAGAAATTTTGCAACCACTTTCAATAGTAGTGTTAGGTGGTTTATGTACTTCTACAGCTTTAACATTAGTAGTTTTACCTGCTTTATATGCCAAATTTGGGAGATTTTTGTTCCCCAAACCAAGCCCAATTATGATCGAGAAAGGTAAGGTATCTGAAGTTGTTTTAGGAAATTGATTGAGACGATATTTTAAAAACTAGCGACTAGAAGTCGCGGCTACACAGACAAAACCCACCTACGTGGGTTGGAAAAGCTGAATTTTCCCTTAGTCCTAAGCTACATCATAGCCCCCTCATCGCTTGCGGGGAGGGGGTTGGGGGGTGGGGTTCTTGTATCTCAATTATCAACACATTTAAAATGGGGAATCAACCAATGAAATCAATTAAATTTAACTTAATTCTTCTCGGAAGCATGGGACTACTATTTTTAGGATCTTGTAATGCTAATACAGAAAATAGTCCAACTGCTGCTACTTCATCAAGTACCCAAACCCCATCTATTGCAACTTCATCTACTAATAAAACGGAGGAAAAGCATGGTGAATCTCATGGTGGTCAAGTTGTCGAAACGGGAGATTATCACCTAGAATTTGTACCTGAAAAAGAAGCAACTGCAACTCATTTAGATCTATATGTACTAAAAGGTAAAAATCACCAAACAGTCCCAGATGCAAAAGTCACGGCTCAAATTCAGTTACCTGATGGAAAACAAAAGACAATTGTTTTTACTTATGATGCCAAAGATAAACATTACACAGCAAAGATAACTGAAAAAGGAATTGGTCAATATCAGGTAAAAGTTACTGCTGATGTGAAAGGTGAAAAAATAAATGGTAGATTTACTTTTAATCAATAGATTTCTAACAAAATTCTTAGGTTAAAAACCATAAATAAGGCATCTGCAAAAAGACCCAGATACCCCATTTACTTTTTTATCTTGTAACAGACGGAACAGCCAAAGTTTATAGTTGTGAGTTTGCCCCGTCCCATAATAGAATCAGCCCGGCGCACAATTAACGTAATTCAAACTCAAGGCTCTTATACTCAACTTGTGAGTATTAATTTAAAATCATTAAATTAGTTAGTTTCTTCTCTCAATTACTCGTTGATCATTCCGATTCACGTCTAATTCCTCACGACGAATAGTATCTTCAGCTTCAACTGTATCCTGTTCAACTATTTTCTTGACTTTCACTTCCTCCCGCAAAACTGTTTCCTTGTGGATATTAGGGACTTCTTCATAAATATCCATCCGAGTGACTTCTCCCTCACGGAAATCAGCTTCAGCCGGTGACATAGTTTTATTACTCGTTTCTCCATTACTGTGTTCAATAACTATACGCTCTTTTTGAACAGGTACAGAAATTGTTACCATCTCAGTATATAGTTCCTTACTAACAGTTACTTCTCCCGTCTTCACACGAGATTTAGTGGCAACTAAACGTTCTTCGTATAGCTTGAGGTTGTGGTGATCCTGCTCATTCACATTGTAAAGATTAGGTTCTTCTTCATACCTATATGTACGATGATCAGGAGTAACAGGAATAACAGGAGTAACAGGAGTAACAGGAGGAATAACAGGTGCAACTTTGGGGCGATCTCTAGAAACTGGGGGAGCATCTACAGGTATGGGTGACTCTAGGCATGTTGATGACTCTAAAGGTGCTTGTGCTATTGGTCTACGATAAACTCCCCGCACCCGTTCCTCATAGTCGTAATCAATTTCTTGCAAATCTTTAAAATCTGGTAAATTTTTTACCTGTTCCTTTGTCAGTCCGTTCGCATAGACTCGCTGCTTATTGTAGTCAATTCGGGAACGTCCAATTGGTAACAATACTTGCCTACCAAAGAACCAAAAACCTGTATCCACGACTAAGTAACGCAAACGCCCTGAATCATCTACCAATATATATTTAATAGTGCCAACTTTATCATCATTTATGTCTGAGCAGACATCAAAGTGCTTAATCTTTTGAACTTCATGGTCATCCAACTCTGGACTACCATAGTTAGAGTCAGCAGTAAAGTCTTCAATTTTGTATAAAGCCATATTCGTTTAGCTCCAAACAGCTATACTCCTAATCTTAAAAATAAATTTTTTTACTTCTTCTTTCTAAAGAAAGATATTAATATGAATAAATTTGGCTGTTCTGTCCCAAATGTATGATCAAGATATCCAGCTACAATTAAGAAGTTGATATGTTTTTGAATAGGCCAAACGTGAAACGATTAGCTAGAATGATCAAACAACAAGCAAAACAGGCACAGTTTATATTTGTGAGTTTGCGCCGTCCGATGATAGAATCAGGAGAGCGCATAATTGGAGTAACTCAAGCTTTGGGTATTAAGCTACAATTATCTAATCAAGTCACAGGGAACAAGTAAAAGGTTAAGAAGTTTACCAAATACCCCATACTAATTACCAAATACCAATTACCCATTACCAATTGTCAAGTTTCTGTTAAAAATAGACATATACATAAACCGGATTCGAGATTGCCTACGGCACGCTAAGCGAACAGGACGACCTATAGAATGACCTCAGAACAAGTAATTAGACGTTCCGATATATTAAACACTCAGGTAATCACCCGCGACAACGGTAAGCGGTTAGGTATCGTGAGTCAAATTTGGGTTGATGTTGATCAAAGAGAGGTTGTAGCACTTAGTTTGCGGGACAGCTTGATCTCTATATCTAGTCTGCCTCGCAATATGTATCTCAACACCATCAACCAAATCGGTGATGTTGTCTTAGTTGATAACGAAGATGTCATCGAAGATGTGGAAGTGGAGATTCTCAGTAACCTGATGAACTGGGAAGTGATCACAGAAACAGGTGAGGTGTTAGGCAAGGTGAGAGGCTTTAAATTTAATGGCGAAACGGGTAAAATATACTCTATCGTCATTGCCTCCTTGGGATTACCCCAAATTCCTGACCAGTTTTTGAGTACCTACGAATTATCCATAGATGAAGTTGTCAGCACAGGACCTAGCCGATTAATTGTGTTTGAAGGTGCTGAAGAAAGAGTGAACCAATTAACCGTAGGCGTTTTAGAACGGCTAGGTATTGGTAAAGCCCCCTGGGAACGAGATGCAGAAGAGGAATTTGGCTATAGCACCCCCCGCACAGTTGCACCCAGCAATCAATTACCTAGCGGTGTACCCCTCCAACCACCCCGTCCAAAAGTCCGTATTCCCGAACCTATAGCCCAGGAAGAGGAATGGACGGAAGACTACGTAGAAGAAGAAAGACCCCAGCGTCAAGTCATGAAAGCCCGTTCCTATGAGTCAATTCAGTATGAAGAAGATGAAGAAGATAACTGGAGTGATGCAACGGTAAGAGATAGTTATCAGGAAGCCCCCAGATCCGCAGCTAAACCTCCTAAAAAGAATTACGCTGATCAGTATGATGACTATGATGATGATCTAGAAACTGATGCTTGGGATGATGCACCAAAGCCTGTGAATATTCCCAAAAAGGTCAAGGAACGACAAGTGGAATACGAAGAAGAAGGCGGATATTAAGTTTTGTAAACCCCCTCTACAGCGAGTATGAGGGGGTTATTTTTTATTCATGAGGAAGTTATACATATCCGAAATTTGTCCTTTGTCATCATTAAATAATTGACTTAAATATTTAAGTTCATCTTTGACAAACGCTATGTTTTCTGTTGCTAGAATTTTGTTATATGTAATTTGAATAGTTTTGAGAGGATAGGCGAGAATAGCATGATCTGGATCAAATAAATATAAATTCAGAGAGTCATTTAAATATTCATGTATTACTCTTCTCAATCCAGAATTGATGATTTTTTCAAAGTGTTTAGGTACTTGAGGTTCATAAAATTTAGCAATTTTATAATTTGCTTGTTCTCGTTTTTCCATTAACCATTCCAATGGCTCTTGTGATTCAATGGGCTGAGAAATCAAAATAGGTGCTATATTATTTTTTTTAAATGTATCAATTACTAGCTTATGTGTTCCTGGTATTTTAGCTGTCTTAGGAGTGGCTTGTGCTTGTGCATTTAGAATAAAGGGTGTATTTCTACTAGGGGAACTTCGTATATAAAATATACAAATACCATTAAGAGCTAAAAAAGACCTAAGTGCATAAAAAGTAGCATAATATAACTTAACAGTAGCCCATGTTAACAAATTTCTATTTATACTAACAGTTGCATCACCCAAAGAAACTATAGATGAGTATAGATAACTAATAGCATCATTTTTTAAACATCTAGACAAGCCAGATGCTTGTGATTGATTGAGAGAATTTTGTTTAATTGTTGCAACTGAAAGGTTACCAGAAAATATTGTTTGAGTGATGTATTGTTGTGCTTGATGAGTCACTTAAATTAAAGTTCTATTCTTTTACTAGGCTCGGTGATAGGATTAAAAATATTAACCAGCTTTTCATAAACATATTTCTGAGCA
>JANMGZ010000021.1:0-13377 GCA_031374905.1 Dolichospermum sp. OTE_70_metabat_362_sub | reverse complement strand
CAAAAGGTTCGCAATTTTGACCACCAATTGTGCGATAAATTACTTGAGGTTGAGACACTTGGAACTCAAAACCTTCACGACGCATGGTTTCAATCAAGATCCCTAAGTGTAATTCCCCACGACCGGAAACCAGGAATTTATCGGGAGAGTCGGTGTCTTCAACGCGCAAAGCCACGTTTGTTTCTAATTCGCGGTACAAGCGATCGCGGATTTGGCGAGATGTTACCAATTTACCTTCTTGACCAGCAAAAGGTGAATCATTCACCCAGAAAGTCATTTGTAAAGTTGGTTCATCTACCTTAATTAAAGGTAAAGCTACTGGGTTATTAGGATCTGTAATTGTTTCACCAATATAAGCATCAGCAAAACCAGCCACAGCTACAATGTAACCTGCGGTAGCTTCTTCCATATCTACCCGTCTCAAACCATCAAATCCCATCAATTTGGTGATTTTGCCCTTGACAATACTGCCATCTTCTACTACTAAAGCGGCTTGTTGTCCAGCCCGGATCGTGCCATTGTGAATTTTACCAATCACAATCCGTCCTAAATATTCAGAATAATCTAGGGTAGTAACTTGCAATTGCAGAGGTTTGTTAGGATCTCCTACTGGTGCAGGTACGTGGCGCAGAATTGCATTAAAGAGGGGCTGCATATCTACCGATTCTGCTTCCAAAGATTCTTTAGCGAAACCAGCCATACCGGAAGCAAACAGATACTTAAAGTCGCACTGGTCTTCATCTGCGCCTAATTCTAAGAACAGATCCAAGACTTTATCAACAGCAACGTGGGGGTCAGTTTGGCCACGGTCAATTTTATTAATAACGACAATAGGACGGAGACCTTTTTCCAAAGCTTTTTTCAATACAAAGCGGGTTTGGGGCATTGGTCCTTCATTGGCATCAACAATCAGAATACAACCGTCCACCATGCCGAGAACCCGTTCTACTTCTCCGCCGAAGTCAGCGTGTCCAGGGGTATCAACAATATTAATCAGGGTTTCTTTGTAACGAACCGCTGTATTTTTAGAAAGAATTGTAATGCCTCGTTCCCGCTCCAAATCATTGGAGTCCATGACACAATCCGGAACGTCTTCGCCTTCGCGGAAAATGCCGGACTGTTTGAGGAGAGCATCAACCAGGGTAGTTTTACCATGGTCAACGTGGGCGATAATGGCGACGTTACGAATTGGGAGCGTCATAGATGGTTTGGGTAAACTTTAGGGTTTTTAGATTAAAAAGCTAATTTTCGGCTGTTTTAACAGAGGTGGAGATGATTTGCCATTTCTGTAACGAACCTTTAATAATTCTACCTTAATTGTCACAAATATTGTTATTTTGATAATAAATATCAAAAGCATGATTTAGGTTGAAGAGTGGTTGTTAGGATTTTCGACAAGCAAACCTGCACTAACAGCAGCTATATTCAATTCTTTATCAGCGGATACAAAAGTTAATTGAGGTAAACTATTTGCTATGCACAGGGTATTTATGGACTCAGCAGCACCTAATTGAACTGCATCATAGCCGCGTAAACACATAGTATTCAGCTAATCCCATTCCTAAATTAATGATACTGTCTGTAACTTCTATCACTTGATATTCAGATTTGAGATCATTTTTTAGCTGATGGTATACCGTTATAGCATCTCGAATATTAATACTTCCAGCCCGCGATCTTCTACTAATTGCCGCAGTAATCTCTACAGCAGTAATAGCAGTAATAAATACATCATGTTTTAACGTAGGATTGCACAAGTCAACAACCCAATCTGAACCTATTTCGGAAACGTAGCGTTTAACTAAGGCACTGCTATCTAAAAAATAAACGGACATTTAGCGGCGTTCCTCAATAATAGTTTGAGAAACAGGTTTTCCTTGTGCTTGAATAAGTTTTCTTTCATGTTGTTTACTGTCAGCAGGTTGTTTAATTTGTTTCACCAAACCAGAACTTAACAGTGCTTGATGAAATTGTGTGATTTGATTAACTTGTGCTTTATCAGTTAGACATATTTGGATAGCTTGATTAAGTTGCTGTAGTTCGTCTTGTTCTAAACTATCAAGCTGATTAAGAATTTCCTTGAGAATTGTTTGTGGCATAGGTTTTTAATTTGTAGTCAAGTGTTTTCTACTATTTTAGGCGCATAATAACCTGAAATTAGCACTTACAACTAAAATTGTGCCAAAATGAACTTATAAATCTATAAATTTACAGGTTATGGCTTGGGTATCAGGACAGCAATTACAAGATGGTAAATATACCATAGAAAAAGAATTAGGTGAAGGTGGTTTTGGGATCACTTATCGCGCTAGAGATAATCATGGAAATTTCGTTGTTATCAAAACTTTAAATGATGCAATCCAAAAACGTACTGATTTTGCTAAATTTCAACAAGACTTTCTCAACGAAGCGATTAAATTAGCTAAATGTAGTCATTCCCATATTGTCCAAATATACGAAGTCATTCATGAAAATGATCTTTGGTGTATGGTGATGGAATATATTGATGGAGAAGATTTGGGAAGTTTTGTAGAAAATCAAGGTGTTTTATCTGAAACTGAAGCATTACGATATATTCAGCAAATTGGATCAGCATTAACTGTAGTTCATGATAATGGCTTATTACATCGAGATATTAAACCACAAAATATCATGTTGCGTTCTGGTAAATCAGAAGCCGTGTTAATTGATTTTGGGATTGCGCGAGAATTTACACCGAATTTAACTAAAACCCATACGAAAATATTATCTGATGGTTTTGCACCAATTGAACAATATGATGCTAGATCAAAACGGGGAGCATTTACAGATGTTTATGCTTTAGCTGCAACTTTGTATTCTGTGTTAACTGGAGAATTACCAACCATAGCACCAATGAGAGCAATTGGTACAGAATTGGAAGAAGCAAAAAAGATAAATTCTAGTATTAGTGATAGAGTAAATCAGGCGATAATTAAAGGCATGGAAATAAAGCCAGAAAATCGTCCTCAGTCAATAAATGAATGGTTATCTCTTCTGAATATTACAATCATTCAAACTGCAAATATTAATTTTTCATCTTTTGAAATAGTTAATTCTCAACCAATAGATGATATCGTCCATGAATTTCAAAATCATGTTGATTACAATAGTTTTAATGCAGGATATTTGATACATCATAGAGAACATAGCAAAGATCCTACACTGCATTATCACATAACTATCTCTGATACTCACGCTTTTAACTTTGGAGGAAGTGGGTTTGCTGTATTTCCGATTCCAAGAAAAGCTAAAAAAGCAAGACACATAAAGTTATTACCTAGAAAAGAAGTCCTTGATAGATGTTTAATTGCTTATGAATTATTCAAAACTTGGGATTATGGGTTATTAGGTTGGAACTGTGAACACTTTGCTAGATTAGTCACAACAGATGAAGCCATTAGTTATCAAGTAAAAGAATCAATTTTAGCATTTTTAAATAATAATGGTTATCATCCATTAGCAAAAGAAATGATGGACAAAGCTTGTAAAACTGCAAAATACTAGTTTTAGTTCAAAACACTAACCTCTTTCTTTCTCTTTCTTCGTGTCCTTCGTGCCTTCGTGGTTCATTTCCTATTAATATCATCTAACTAAAAATGTTATCAGAAAGATTTACCCAAGCGCTTACCTACGCCCACGAACTCCACGCCACGCAAAAACGCAAAGCTGGCGATATTCCCTACATTACCCATTTACTGGGAGTAGCCAGCATAGCCTTAGAATATGGTGCGAATGAAGATGAAGCGATCGCTAAATACTATACACTCAAAGGTTGAGATAGTAATCATGTCTGTATTACCCCAGATATTACTGTGAAGTGAGTAGAAGCGTAGATAGGCAACTATCAACACCTATAGTTCTCCCAATTTCTCCATTTTAATCAGATTGGTAATTGGTGATTGGTAAGAACTTTTCGAGTTTTGAATTTTAATTACTCCCCACTCCAGCAAAAAACTTTTCCATACAGCGCACAAACATTTCCACACCCATTGGTAAAGCCGTTTCATCAAAATCAAACCGAGGATGATGATGAGGATAATTTAATTTTTTCTCTGCATTTGCAGAACCGAGAAAAAAGTAACAACCGGGAACTTCTTGCAAGAAAAATGACATATCTTCCCCTCCCATTGTTTGACATTCGGGAACGATACCAATGGGGGTTTCTATGACTTCCTCTGCGACTGAACGTACCAATGCAGCTATTTTTTCATCATTGATCACTGGTGGATAAAGATAGATATAATCTAAGTCATAATTTGCATCGTGACTTTGACAAATTCCGCCAATAATTTGTTGAATCCGTTCTTTAAAAAAACCTGCTAAATCAGGATTAAAATATCTTACAGTCCCACCCATTTTTGCGGTATCAGCAATTACATTAACTGCCGTCCCGGCGTGGAGTTCTCCCACTGTGACAACAGCCGAATCAATGGGGTTAACATTGCGAGAAACAATAGTTTGTAAAGCATTGACTATTTGCGCTGCTACAACTACAGAATCCACTGTTTGCTGAGGCATTGCCCCGTGTCCACCTTTACCAAAAATGGTGCAACGAAACAATTCGACAGCGGCCATTAATGCCCCAGCGCGGACTCCCACCGTCCCTAGAGGCAGATTATTCCATAAGTGTAAACCGATAATGGCATCAACATCAGGGTTATTAAGTACACCTGCGGCTATCATGGGTTTTGCCCCACCAGGACTTTCTTCTGCGGGTTGGAAGATAATTTTTACAGTGCCAGTAAAGTCTTGACGGTGTTGATTGAGGTAATAGGCTGTACCGAGAGCGATCGCTGTATGCCCATCATGTCCGCAAGCGTGCATCACTCCATCATGTTGAGAACAATAGGGAACTTCGTTAAGTTCTTGAACAGCTAAAGCATCCATATCCGCCCGAATTGCTAATACTTTGCCATGCCCAGGTTTTTCACCTTTGATAATAGCGACAATTCCCGTTTCGGCAATACCTGTTTGATGTGCAATTCCCCAACTTTGCAACTTTTGGGAAATAAACTCAGCTGTTATTTTTTCCTGAAAACCTAATTCTGGTTTTTGGTGGATTTGTCTTCTCCACTCCACTAATTGCGGTTGTAAAGCTCGAATTTCTAACCTTACATTTTTGAGATTTACCATTGAAGCCAAAGGAAATGTAGAAACCATATTTATTAATTAAAAATTGAAAATTAAAAGGTTAAGATCCCCGACTTCTTTTTAATAATGTCAATAAGTGATGAATTAATATAGCGGTATGCAGTTGAGTGAGATACAGTCAGCAAATCGTAAAGCCTGTAGGGGCGCAGGGTCTGCGCCCTCCATTGTATTGCATCAAGCGTGATAACCGCTATAGTAGAAATCGGGGATGTGATTTCTTTAGCTGGATGCGTACTTTTAATCACCTATCATAATATAACGTTTCCCAATTTAAAGCCGCAGCAACTTCCGCAAGTTTTTCCAAATCTCTAGGATTTTCTAGATAGGGAATACAACCTAAAACAGGAATATTTGTCAATGATTGAATTAAATTTGATGGCGTTAAATCAGCAATTTCTTCTTCTGTGTGAGTTTGAGTACAATTAAGAATAATTCCCCGTAAATTGATTTTAGTTTGTCTAGCTAATGCTACATTAGCAACAGTATGACCGATCGCTCCTAACTTTACAGAGACTACCAAAATCGTCGGTAATCGCCATTCACCCGCCAAATCAGCTACAGTCAATTCATCAGTAACAGGTGAACCTAAACCTCCCAAAGATTCCACCAACACAAAATCGCGCTGTTTTTGCAAAGCTAATAAAGTTCGCCAAACTATGGCTAAATCAACTTGACGATTTTCCTTAGCAGCAGCTATGGGAGGGGCTAAAGGGGCTTGAAAATACAAAGGTGTAATTTCCTCTGGTGACTGTTCCAGATTGAAGAGAGTTTGATACATTTCCCTATCTCCCACCCCTGATTGAATTGGCTTCATAATCCCCAAACTGCGCTGAGGATAATATTTTTGCCAATAAGCCGCTAAAGCTGCTGTCACAACAGTTTTACCAGCATCTGTATCAGTTCCTGTAATCAATAAAGTTTTCAACAACGTTTTTTGCTAAAAATGACAACTTACATTTACTTCTTTTCATAATTTAGCGTTAATTAGTCCCATTAAACCTTGGTGTCGGAGTTTCTGTTGGTGTCGGAGTTTCTGTAGATGTGGGTGTGGGTGTAGGAGTTTCTGTTGGTGTGGGTGTAGGTGTGGGTGTAGGAGTTTCTGTTGGTGTCGGAGTTTCTGTTGGTGTGGGTGTAGGTGTAGGAGTTTCTGTTGGTGTTTCCCTTGGTGTGAGTGTTTCTAAAGCCACATCCAAACTATAATTAACTTCTGAAAAACCTTCAGACAAACCTAATTGAATAATATACCTGCCATTATTTGGTAATATTCCCTCATAAGATGTAGATTGCTGATCTTGAATATTAATAATTTCACCATCAGTCCCTAAAATCGTTAGTACAATTCCACTATCTTCATTTATGGACACAATTAATTTTTCCCCAACCTTACCTTGCAAAGTGTATTGAATTAATTGATTTTCCTTTAGTATTCCTGCAACTTTCGCTGTGTTAAATTTGTCTAACTTCAGAGGTCGGCGATTAATCACAGGTTTACTATTAACCTCTGTGGGGGTTGGGGTTGGTGTTAATGCTGTCCCACTAGGAATAACTGGAGAAGGAAATGATTGTGGGGTTGTGATTGTTTCTGGTGATTTTTGTGATTTATTTTTCAGTGAATTTACGAAAGTCCAAGAACCAAGCCCTGCTAAAATGAATACAACACAGCTAATTCCCGCCAATGCCCAAGGATTATCTAAAATAGAGTTACTTGGGACAGAATCTCCCGATTCAGGCTGTTCAGGTATTTTTGATCTGGGTTCAGAAAGATGACCGACTGCAATAGTTTGTAAGTAAGATAAATTCGAGGCAGATTTGTTAGTGTAGCCTATCTTAATTAATGCTTGAGTAACATCAGCCGCACTTTGATACCTTTCCCCAGGCAAATAACTCAACATTCGTTGCAAAACTTCAGCAAATTCCGGTTTCACAGTTGCCCACTGTTGCCAATTCCATATTAGTTGCTGCTCATCAAATAAATCAGCGGGTTCTTTTCCAGTCAACAAAACTATCGCCGTCACAGCCAGCGCATACAAATCACTACTAGGATATGCCCTACCTGTTTGCATTTGCTCACTAGGCGCATAACCCAATTTACCTACAGTAGTTACTGGTGTGGGGCTTGAGGATTGTAATTTTGTGGCTAATTCCTTCACTACCCCAAAGTCAATTAATACAGGCAAGGAATCACTTTCTCGCAAAATCATGTTCTCTGGGGAAATATCCCGATGAATAATTCCCTGTCCGTGAATATAACTAAGAACAGGTAATAAAGTGCGTAATAAATGTAGTATTTCTGTTTCAGTAAAAGTTTTGCCAGCGTCCTGGCGTTCTTTGAGCAAATGGCGGTAAGTTTTACCAGCCACAAAATCTTGCACCAAAAATAACTTTTCGTTTTGGGCAAATTTTTCCCGAAATTTGGGGATTTGTGGATGCTCAATTTGATACAAGATAGCAGCCTCTCGTTCAAATAATTCTTGTGCCTTCTCTCCACCGGATATTCCCGTGCCTGGGGCAATTAACTCTTTGAGGACACAAAGCTCATTAAAGCGCCTTTGGTCTTCTGCGAGATAGGTTCTACCAAATCCCCCCTGTCCAATAATGTGAATTATGTGGTAACGATTTTGTAGAATAGTACCAACTGTAATTGGTGATTGCATGGTCTATTAACTGAATATAATAGCAACTGAGCTAGAACTTAGTAAAGGCATCATCCCTCCACAACAGGACACAAAATGTCTCAATTGTAGTTTCCGTAATTTTCCCCAGTTACCCCGCCTACAAGGAAGTGTATACTAGAAATTAAGTCTTGCATTATTCTATTCTTACATTCTGCCTTGAGTCAGGATGTGTTCAATATGGTAGCAGGTATAATCCAGAATAGATAAATCAATCGCTTGGGTTCACGGCAGATTTTTTTCAGGTCTTGGGATTTATTAAGATAAATATTTAATCTTTGGTTAACTGGGTTATTAATAGGTAACAAGTATCATAAAATAATTGTTTGCACGTTCGGTGCTATTTAATCATAGGTGTTGTAACACCCCAGAGCTAACTGGAAGATCAATATTATTTGCTTACTCAATTTCGGCTAAATTTGCTCAATTTTTGATGATATTTCTATGAATGCACTTCGAGGATCTGCTGTGCTAAGTTCTGCAACAATACCTGTCCAGTCAATGACAACGGGACTACCTGACAACAATCGTCTGCGGCTATTTTCTGGTTCTGCCAATATAACACTATCGCAAGAAGTCGCTCGTTATCTAGGCATGGACTTAGGTCCGATGATTCGCAAAAGATTTGCGGACGGAGAATTATATGTTCAAATCCAAGAATCAATTCGGGGTTGCGATGTCTATTTAATCCAGCCCAGTTGTCAACCCGTCAATGATCATTTGATGGAATTACTCATTATGATTGATGCCTGTCGTCGGGCTTCTGCACGACAGATCACAGCAGTAATTCCTTACTATGGTTATGCTCGTGCTGACCGGAAAACCGCCGGCAGAGAGTCAATCACTGCTAAATTAGTGGCTAATTTAATCACCCAAGCAGGCGCTAACCGAGTTTTAGCAATGGATTTACACGCAGCGCAGATCCAGGGCTATTTTGATATCCCCTTTGATCATGTATATGGTTCACCCGTCATCCTGGATTATCTCATTAGTAAAGGATTACAGGATATTGTGGTTGTTTCCCCTGATGTGGGTGGCGTAGCACGGGCAAGGGCATTTGCCAAAAAGCTAAATGATGCACCTCTGGCAATTATTGACAAACGCCGTCAGGCTCATAATGTGGCCGAAGTTTTAAATGTGATTGGTGACGTGAAGGGCAAAATCGCCGTATTGGTAGATGACATGATTGATACGGGCGGTACGATTGCAGAAGGGGCTAGGTTACTGCGTCAGGAAGGAGCAAGTCAGGTATATGCCTGTGCTACTCATGCTGTATTTTCTCCACCGGCAATTGAGAGGTTGTCAAGTGGGGTATTTGAGGAAGTTATAGTTACTAACACCATTCCCATTCCTGAAAGCGATCGCTTTCCCCAATTAGTGACTCTTTCGGTCGCTAATCTCCTAGGAGAAGCAATTTGGCGGATTCATGAAGATAGTTCACTTAGTAGTTTATTCCGTTAATCAACAAATAACTATCATCCCAAAGGATGAATTATAAATTGTGAAGGATGAAACTTTTCGTTCTTCATTTTTTGTATGCAGCTAAAACTTCTAATTCAGAAACTACTCTTTCTAGTTCTGCCACTAAGGGCGTAATTTGATGTTGCCCAAAAACATTTGCTAGAGAACGATAATACCAAAGAGTGCCTTCTTTACCACCTTGAAACCTTTCCCAAACTGCATCACCGATGATCCGATAATCTTTGACAATTGACCGGACGTTATGGAGTTTGTCAGAGGCAGAAACTAGTAATACGGAGGGGGAAGCAGTGGCGATATGGGCAATATAAGCCTCTTTTCGGGGTTTCCAAGGGGGTTTAGGTGTGGTGTCTGTATCTGTACAACCATCTACAATGGCGGTGACATGATCCCCAAATCGGCGGCGAATTTCTGCTCTGGTGGCTGCTCCGCCTTGGTCTTCTATGGCATCATGTAGTAAGGCAGCGATCGCTTCATCCTCGTTTGCACCATATTCTAAGGCTATGCTGGCTACTCCTAATAAATGGGTGATATAGGGAATATCGCTACATTTGCGTTTTTGCGTAGCATGGAGTTCGTGCGCGTAAGTAAGCGCTTGGGTAAATCTTTCTGATAGCATTTTTAGTTAGGGTTTGTGGAAAAATATTTCATATCTGATTTATTTCTCGGTTATTTTTGCCTAAGTTATCATATAGCATTACTTGTCCCGCAGTGCTATGGACTTCTCCCACTTAGATAGGATTATCTTAGGCTGAGAAGATGGGCTAAAAGACAGACTGGGAGCATTAATTTAGGTCATCAAAAATACTGGCACACCATAGGCGATAACCATTGGGTATTTACTACTAGGTCAGAAAGTAATCCTTTACGGTTACTAACACATATCGAATTTCACTCTGGTTTTGATGTAGTAAAAGCAGGAGTAATAATCGAATAGCATTCCAAATCTCTACTTTTGGGTTTCCTTGCGTAAACCCAAAATTCCTATTGTCTGAATCAGGATATCCAGGATTTGAGGATGTACAGGATGTGATTTTCAGTTAAAACCTGAGAATGGATGAAACATAAAATATCTTCCTTTTCTTCTTTGCGTCTTTGCGGGAAATAAAATCTTAATCTTGTCTGAATCAGGATATCCAGGATTAAAGGATTTACAGGATGTTATTGGAAGTTTTATTTTGAGGATGTGAGGATTTTTGGATGTTATATAAGTAAGTCGGCATAAATAATCAATTACAATTTCTCGATTACCGTTACCATTTTCAAAACGAAAATAATCACCTAATTTTTCGTTATGATAGCACACCTCACTTTCCTAATTTGCCTAATTTTCCCCATCATAAACATTTAGCAAATAAAGTGATTAGTTGTACAAAACCTGAAATTTCTCAAGTTTTGCAAGAAGTAAATGAATTATTAATTTCAGGATAGATGATTCTGAAAATATCTGATAGTTCATCAAATAAAAATCCTGTAAATCCTAAAATCTTGGATATCCTGATTTGTGATACTTAAATATTGAGGCGGGCAAGATGCCCACCCCACAAGATGAGAGAATTATCTAAACTACAACCTTTTCCAAAATCAACTTAGAACGCTTCATTTTTTCAGGAATAGCCACGGGATAATCACCAGTAAAACAGGCCGAACAGAAACTATTAGTATCTTCTCTGGTTGTTTCTAGCATTCCTTCCCAACTCAAATAAGCGAGACTATCAACTTGTAATTGCTTGGCTATTTCCTCGACTGATTTTGTCGCCGCAATTAATTGATCTTGGGTGTCAGTATCAATACCATAGAAGCAAGGATGAGTGACAGGAGGAGAAGAAATTCTCATGTGAACTTCGGCTACACCAGCATCACGCAAGGCTTGTACGAGTTTACGGCTAGTAGTTCCCCGGACGATGGAATCATCAATAATTACAACTCGCTTACCAAACAAGACATCTTTGAGGGGGTTCAATTTCATCTTAATCCCTGACTCGCGCATGGCTTGGGTAGGCTGAATAAAAGTACGGCCGACGTAGCGATTTTTAATCAATCCCTCACCGTAAGCTATGCCAGAAGCTTGGGAATAGCCAATGGCCGCAGGGATGCCAGAATCAGGAACACCGAAGACTAAATCAGCTTCTACAGGGGCTTCTGCTGCCATTTTCCTTCCTAACCGCATTCGATAACTGTATAGGGTTTCGTCGTGCATGAGGCTATCAGGACGGGCAAAATAGATCATTTCAAAGATACAAAGTTTGCGTTCTGGCTGTTGATGCCATTGAAATGATTCTAAACCGGTTTCGGTGATCCAAACTAATTCTCCGGGGGCAACATCACGCAGATATTCCGCACCAATAATATCTAAACCGCAGGTTTCCGAAGCGAGAACGTAGCGGACTGGGTTACTATCTAGTGTGCCAATTACTAAGGGACGAATGCCGTTAGGATCACGGACTCCCATCACACCGACAGGTGTAGCAACAGTGAGACTAAATGCGCCTTCGCAACGATGAAAGGCACTGATAGCGGCTGGTATCCAGTCTGCACCAGCGTTGACTTCCTGAGCGATCGCATAAGCAATCATTTCTGAGTCGGTGGTAGTGACTAAGTTAAACTTATCTTTGAGTAACTCTTCTCGCAGTTTTACGGTATTGACTAAGTTACCATTGTGTGCTAGAGCTAATAAACCTAGGCGACTTTCCACCACAGCAGGTTGGGCGTTAACTTTGCGACTAGAACCGGTAGTGGAATAACGAGTATGACCAACTGCCAGATTTCCGGGTAACTGATCTAAGATGGTTTCATTGAAGACTTGAGACACCAAGCCCATATCTTTGTGTTGGTGGACGTGGGGACCCTCAAAGGTAGCAATCCCAGCAGATTCTTGACCCCGATGTTGGAGAGCATACAATCCAAAGTAGGTCAATTTAGCAACGTCTTGTTCTGGGGCGTAAATGCCAAAGACACCACAAGCTTCTTCTGGCTTGTCAGGGCGGTTTTCATGACTGTTGATTGGGTTGTTGGCAATTTGAGGGTATTCATCCGAATTCATGGGAATCATGCTGGTATTGCTCCTGGTGGGGTGTCGAGTCAGTGGGAACTGGGGAACTGGGAATTGGGAACTGGGAATTGGGGACTGGGAATTGGGGACTGGGAATTATTAATTCTTATAACTCCTGACTGGGCGCAGGCCCTGCGCCCCTACGTCCTGCTTCTTAACAAATCTTTAACCATCCATTAAAACAGTATCGTAAATTGGTCAAGGATTAAGTATGAATTGTAAATTTTCATGTTCAAACCTTGATTTTTGCTGTTGATTAAGTATTGGTGTAGATAGCAAGACGGTTGGAGATTGCTTGAGAATAGCGATCGCTCATATCTTCGAGACTAACCTGGAGTAACTTATGGTTATCTGTGGTTAAAATCTCCAAACTACCGGAATTAGTAACTGTTCCCAGTTTTTGCCAATTCTCTGGAAGGTGTTCCTGTAAATAGGATTCCCATTTTTCTTGGTTTTCTTCACTTACAGAAACCAAAATTCTCGCCCCACCTTCACCAAATAGCACTTCATCAAATCGGGAATTGTGATTTGTAGAAATTGGGAAAATAATTTCCGCCCCCAAATTCCCAGAAAGACAAGATTCCGCTATAGCAACAGCCACACCACCCTCAGCCGAATCATGGGCAGAATTTACCCAAAGGGCGCGAATACCATGACGACAAGCTTTTTGTACCAGCCGTTCCAAATCAAAATCAATTCTAGGAGGCTTACCAGCGATCGTATTATGAATAGTTGCCAAATATTCAGAAGCACCCAATCCCATTCTAGACTCTATAGCCCCCCTTTCTAAGGGGGGTTGGGGGGATCTTAATTGAATTGATAAACCCAAAAGATAAATTACATCCCCGACATTTTGCCAACCTTGTCCGCAAATTTTCGTTAAATCAGGAATTAACCCCACCATACCCACAACCGGAGTCGGGTAAATTGGTTGAGGATTACCTTCCGCGTCAAAAGTTTCATTGTAGAGAGAGACATTCCCCCCAGTTACCGGCGTTCCCA
>JANMGZ010000007.1:0-9686 GCA_031374905.1 Dolichospermum sp. OTE_70_metabat_362_sub | reverse complement strand
GCCACCATTGTTGCCGCATGGATCAGGGCAGAAATGGGGGTAGGGCCTTCCATTGCGTCTGGTAGCCAAACCTGGAGGGGGAATTGGGCAGATTTAGCAACAGGTCCCAGGAAGACGAGAATTGCCAACACAATGGCGAGGAAATTGCTAATAGAACCGGTTGCTACTAGGTTCGAGAGGCGATCGCCCATAACCATAAAATCAACGCTGCCTGTCGCCCAGAACAGCCCCAAAATGCCTAATAGTAACCCGAAGTCACCGACTCGGTTTGTGACAAATGCCTTTTGACAAGCATCTGCTGCGGCCTTCCGGTCATACCAAAAGCCAACTAGGAGGTAGGAACACATCCCCACCAATTCCCAGAAAATATAAACTTGTACTAGGTTGGGACTGACCACCAAACCTAACATTGAAGAGCCAAACAAGCTGAGATAGGCATAAAACCGCACGTAACCCGGATCATGCGCCATGTAGCCATCGGTGTAAATCATCACCAAAACAGCTACTGTTGTGACAATCACCAGCATTAAAGATGTCAGGTGGTCAATAGTGTAGCCCATTGTCAGGTGAAAATTCCCGGCTGATGCCCAATCCAATGTCCAAAGATAAGGCGCATGGCCTTGAAATTGACTCCACAGCAAAGCCAAGGACAACGCCATAGATGCTCCCATGAGGGAGATAATGACTACAGCATTTAATTGTCGCAGGCGGTTTGTCACCTGATTTATCGAGATTAGCCCTAGACCGACCAGTGTTGCTCCCAAAAGAGGTAATACTGGAATCAGCCAGGCATACTGATAGATTACTTCCATCACTAACGCCTACTTTTAGAATTCTGTACGAACAAATGAGAAGATGCCCAAAAAATGAAAATTCAATTGGGGATTGCTGATTGGGAAAAAATAAGCTGTTTCTGATAGCCCAATACCTTCAAGTTAGCTTGAATTTTCCCACTTCAAACTTCAGTTAACTGAAAATTTTCAGAACTGCTAATAATTGTGACACACACCCTTGACGATAAAATACCCCACTCGATACCCTTTGAGTGGGGTGTTAAGCATGGTTTTATATTTGGTCATTGGTCATTGGTCATTGGGAAGAATTTATTCCCCCTGCTCCCTGCTCCCTACCCCCTGCCACTGCTCCCCTGCCTTTTACCTCCTGACTCCTGACTCCTGACTCCTGACTTCTGCCATATCAATTCTTTCGTAACTTGTATAGGTAAATTTAATTGCTTCTAAGGCTTGACGTAAATCATCTTTACCGCGAAAACCTTCTAAACGTTCTTTGACTATACCTTTTTCAATTAGTAGTAAAGTCGGTAATGATTTCAGTCTATAGGTATTCGACAACTTAAAATTTTGGTCAGCGTTAACTCCCACCAATTTAAGTTCATCACCACATTCAGCCTGAAATTGTAATAATAGCGGGTGAATGATGCGGCATAGTCCACACCAGGGCGCTCCAAAATCAACCAAAACGGGGACTAGAGATTCTAAAACTTCTTGATTAAATGTCCGTTCATTAACCGACAACACCATGATGCCTCTTGTGATTATAAGGTTTTTATATCAAAAGTTGTTTGTCAGCAGGAGCAAATTGGTAAGTTATACCATTTTGGATTTTAAATTTTAAATTGAGGATTTTAATGTTTTCCTGCTGACAAAAAAGCCAGCGCGGTATACACGGTGGCTGTTCTACATTTCCAATCCTGATTGCTATTGATTACTACTGCGGTTGAGAAATTTTACAATGCTGAAGGCGCAAATGGGCGCAGTCTATACATTGCTATTTATTTCCCGTTTCCAGCAAGGTAGATGGCTACTTCTTCTTTACGGGCATAAAACCCGCTTGATCCTGGTAAATAAATTCTTTTGCTAATCCCAGTGGTAAAAGTCTAATCATATATGTTTGAGTTTATTGTACATTGTTTTGGTAGCAAGTGATCAGCACAAAGTTTTATTAAATTTATATGTTTTGTTGATCTTGGGGATCACACTAAACTACCATATTATCTTACTTGTTGCCACCAATAACCAGGGATGCAACCACCATAATAGACCTGTGAAAATGGCAACGCCTAAATAAGCAGGGCGAAGAAATTCTTCCCAGTTTAAAGATTGACGACCATCAATAATCGCTTGAAAGGGGATAATCGAAGTCCGTTGTTTAACAATCTCAAAAGCTTCTCCATAGCGTTGACTTAAACGGCGATCGCCATGCCATACTCCAAACAGGTGATGTAATACCAAACCGATGGAGGTAACAAGAGTGAAGCTAGTCCCTAACCACAGGGTATGTGCCACACACCAAATGACTTGTCCCACCATTTGGGGATGACGGGTAATACGGATAATCCCTGTTTCATAAAGATGAACTTGGGGCTTTTGAATAGCCGCAATTTCTAGTAAATTGAAGGTAGCAGGATATAAAAATAAAAAAGATATAGCTGATAGTACCCAAACTAATGCTCCTACCCCTGGTATACCTTGTACCTGCCAAAGTTGCCAACCATCATAACGGTGATTAAAAAAGTAGATAATTAATAGCACAGCCAAGGGGAGGCTGATTAATGCAAAGACAATGCGATAGAGCCTCGGTCCAAGATATTTTTCTGCCCAAGGACGCACAGCAGCCCCTCCGCTGTGAGCGATCGCAAAAATTAATTGTAACCCTAGCATGACAAAATGACTGGAGGTAAACCAAGGATTGGGCATCATATATACAAATCAATTCAAAATTTGAAGTGAAAGAAGCTACTATTGGTAAACATCTTGACTGGTGTCAGCTATCAGCAGTCAGCCAAGATAAGGAGCAAGGAAGAGGAAGTTGTTCATTTCCTGACTCCTGATATAGTTCTTTAAATGTTAACAATGCCATAAATCATGCTTAGTCATCAAACTATTCACCTTGATTTATTTTTAAAGTTACTTATACATCCAAGTTTGACAGGTTTTGCCTTATGTCTGACCTTCCTTTTACTTTAGATCAGTTACGGATTCTTAAAGCGATCGCTCAAGAAGGGAGTTTTAAGCGGGCTGCTGATAGTCTTTATGTTTCCCAACCCGCTGTCAGTTTGCAAGTTCAAAACCTGGAACGACAACTTGATGTTCCCTTGTTTGACAGAGGCGGCCGTCGCGCTCAATTAACTGAAGCTGGACATCTCCTCCTTAACTATGGGGACAAAATCCTGAGCTTGTGTCAGGAAACTTGTCGCGCTATTGAAGACCTGCAAAATCTCCAGGGTGGTACATTAATTGTCGGTGCTTCTCAAACCACTGGTACTTATCTATTGCCCAAAATGATCGGTTTATTCCGGCAAAAATACCCAGATGTAGCTGTACAATTACACGTCCATTCTACCCGTCGCACGGCCTGGAGTGTGTCCAATGGACAGGTTGATCTGGCGATTATTGGCGGCGAAATTCCTGCTGAATTAGGGGAATCTTTGGAAACTGTTCCTTATGCTGAAGATGAATTAGCACTGATATTACCCATATCTCATCCCTTTGCCAAATTAGAAACCATTCAAAAAGAAGACCTATATAAACTACAATTCATTGCTCTTGACTCCCAATCAACTATCCGCAAAGTCATTGATCAGGTTTTAGCTCGTTGTGATATTGATACCAGGCGGTTTAAGTTTGAAATGGAACTAAATTCCATAGAAGCTATTAAAAACGCTGTTCAATCGGGCTTAGGTGCAGCCTTTGTTTCGACTTCAGCGATCGCTAAGGAATTACAAATGGGTGTACTTCACCGTACTCCTATTGAAGGAGTAGTCGTTAAGCGCACACTCTGGCTGATATTTAATCCTAACCGCTATAGATCTAAAGCAGCAGAAGCTTTTAGCCGAGAGATATTACCTCAGTTCGCTAACCCTGGCTGGAATCAAGATGTGTTAAAAATATCACAAGTCAAATTAGTAACAAATAATGTCTTGAATGTAGCCACATCTAACGCTTCTGATGCCAGTTAAACATCTTAGTCACCTTGTCAAGCCTGTAGGGGCGCAGGGCCTGCGCCCTCAATTGTATTGCATCAAGCGCGATAACCCCTATAGTTAACCATAAACTTCTAATGACTACTGAATTAATAAATAATATGGAGATACTGTATTTGTTACCACTATAGCGGTATGCACTCTTTGTAAAATCCAGTCAGCAAATTATCAAGCCTGTAGGGGCGCAGGGAATGCGCCCTCAATTATATTGCATCAAGGGCGATAACCGCTATATTACCTATTTCAAAATAATAGGTAAGAATGTGTTTGCAAAGTGGGAAGAGGACTTCATTACCGTCTTTGCAAACTTTTAAAATGCTGTTTAAACCAATGTTGGTAAGGGAATTTCCAAGTGAGGATATAATGGGAAGCGATCGCACAATGCAGCAACTCTTTTTAGACAATCAGCCGTTACGAGTTCTGAATCTGGAGAAAGTAACCGATCAGCAATAATATTACCAATTTCCGTAAATTCTGCCACACCTAAACCTCTTGTAGTCATAGCTGGAGAACCTAATCTTAAACCACTAGTCACAAATGGTGATTCAGTATCAAAAGGAACGGTATTTTTATTAGCAGTAATATTTACCGTGCTAACTAATTGATCTCCTTTTTTCCCAGTCATGCCAATAGAACGTAAATCTACTAGCATTAAGTGATTATCCGTACCATCAGATACCAGTTTAAATCCTCTATTTTGCAATTGAGTAGCCAAAGCGCGAGCGTTTTCAATCACTTGTCCAGAATAAGTTGTAAATTCAGGTTTGAGAGCTTCACCAAAAGCCACAGCTTTACCCGCAATGACGTGTTCTAGTGGTCCACCTTGAGTGCCGGGAAAAACTGATTTATCTAGCTTTTTACCCAATTCTGCATCACGAGTCAAAATCAAACCACCACGAGGTCCACGTAAAGTTTTATGAGTGGTAGTTGTAACCACATCACAATAAGGCAGAGGATTGGGATGATGACCAGTAGCGACTAAACCAGCAATGTGAGCAATATCTGCAAGTAAGTAAGCCCCAACTTCATCAGCAATGCTGCGGAACTTTTCAAAGTCTATGATTCGAGGATAAGCTGAATAACCACAAATCAACAATTTAGGCCGTTCTTTGATCGCTAAATCACGAATTTGGTCATAGTCTAATTTTTCAGTTTCTTTACTTACGCCATAATGACGGACTTGAAACCATTTACCGGAAACATTCACGGGTGAACCATGGGTAAGATGTCCACCGTGGGACAAGTCCATACCCATAATTGTGTCCCCTGGTTGCAGCAGGGTCAAAAAGACGGCAAAATTAGCTTGTGCGCCCGAATGGGGTTGAACATTGGCATGAGCCGCGCCAAATAACTGTTTAGCCCGGTCAATTGCTATTTGTTCAATTTTGTCAACAAACTCACAACCGCCATAGTAGCGTTTACCAGGTAATCCTTCGGCGTATTTATTTGTTAATACTGAACCTTGGGCAGCTAATACGGCAGCGGATGTAAAGTTTTCACTCGCAATTAATTCCAAGTGGTCACGTTGACGTTGTAATTCTTGGTTAATTAGTTCATTAATAGCAGGATCGGAGTTTTTTAGCAGGTCTGAATTAGTTTTTGTCACGTTTATTATCCTTATGGCATTTGACGAAAATGGAAATGGGGGTTAAACCTAGTACCAAAGTTACAAATCAGGCAACTTTTTTATTATAAGAATCTAGACTGAAAACCTTTGAGAACTGGGAATGTCATTATGTAAGAATAACCGACTTTAATCAACGTGGTAGCCTGAATTTATGTATTAATTTGTACTCAAGCCAACACAAAGTTTAAAATATACAAGATAGAATGAAACTAGGTACAATTAATAACTTTTTGCTATTGTCAACATTTTTACCCAACCATGAATGTAAGTTACTCTATTGACGACAAGGAGGGCTTTAGGTGTTAGTTATTTTAATGGACAATCAAATCCTTAGTTCTGAGAAGGTTTGTCAGTCTTGTTTACTTGCAAACGACAGTGGACAACCCCGGTGGGCTGGGGGTCAACTCCGTTGTGGTCAAATAATTAGTAAGTTTACGGAACAACAACCGGATCAATATGAGTGTGTAATGGGCTTTCGTATTGCCAATATAAAATAGATTTGTCGGCAAGGTCAAGCATCTGCGTTATCCTAAGCTCAATAGCTGTTAAAATTTAGCCATAGGAGAACACAAAATGTCTTGGCGCGGGTCTACAACTTTCCCTGATCGAATTTTTGCTTGTTTACCTTATTTGCTGCCTGTAGTTGACGGTTTAGTCTTTGGTAGTTTTTTGTTTAGACAGTTTCCACTACTTTCAGTTCTGCTTTTACCATTGCAACCAGTCCTCATCATCTATGCGAGTTTAGGGCAAATTGGTCAACTAATTGTGTTTTTTGCCTTGTTTATGTTGGTGGTGAGAAACGAAAAAATCAATCATTTCATTCGTTTCAATACCATGCAAGCAATTCTTTTAGATATTGTTATATTTTTGTGTTCCATATTACTGCGAATTTTAACTTCGATTCCTGGCAGTGGTTTCGCCATGGAAACCCTGTCCAATACCATCTTTTTAGGTATACTGGTGGCAGTTATCTATTCTGTATTCCAGTCTCTAATGGGTAAGTATGCAGAAATTCCCACAATTTCTGATGCCGTGCATATGCAGGTACGTTAACAGCTAACGGACAACAACTGTGTTTTCTAGGCGACCGATACCTTCGATTTCCACACGGAGGCGATCGCCTATTTGCAAAGCTCCTACTCCCATCGGTGTACCAGTTAATATTATATCTCCAGGTAATAAAGTCATCACTTGACTGATATAAGACACCAAAAAATCTGGGGAAAATACCATTTGATCAATACGAGCAGATTGAACTGGATGGGGATTATCATTCAAAAATGTCTGTAATCTAGCTCCTGGATTTAATTCTCGGACAATCCACGGACCTAAAGGACAAAAAGTATCAAAACCTTTGGCTCTTGTCCATTGGGGATCTTTTTTTTGTAAATCTCTGGCGGTAACATCATTGGCAATGGTATAACCCCAAATTTTACTTTGGGCTTGGGCTGGGGTACAATCACTGGTGCGATCGCCAATCACTAACGCTAATTCACCTTCATAGTCTACTCTTTGAGACTGATAAGGATACTTAATTTTGCTTTCTGACGCAATCACAGATGTAGACGGTTTGAAAAAAATTAGCGGTTCATCCGGTACAGGTGTTCCCATTTCTGCTGCATGATCAGCATAATTTTTACCTACTCCCACAATTTTTGAAGGCGCACAAGGGGCTAGAATCGTGTAACTGTTAGATGGGATGATTAAGTCCGTAGGTTGACCATCCAACCAAGGTGGAGCATCTAGCACTTCTACATTCAGAGAAAGCTGAAGCAACCCATAGTAAATTTTCCCTTCTTGACTTTGAACTCGCACATATCGCTGCGCCATAACTTTGGTAAATATCCTTAAATATGCTTTCTTTGGGCAAAATGTCGTTAATGATTACCATTGAAAACTTGTAAAATTATAAGATAAATATGGAAAACCTTATGACTTTAATGAAAAAATGAAATTTTGGTAGTGGACTTACTTGTATTGCTAAAAGTTGTGTTAATGTAGAATAGCTAAAAAGCTGTCAAAATTCCTTGTTGCTTGAGATGTTGATCAATAGAAGTATAGCTGAAAGCAATATCTGTACGAATTAACACCTCTTCAGCCATTTTGTCCATAAGGTGAATTAAAGAACATGACCACAGTTTACGAAACCATGTACATTCTGCGTCCTGACTTGGGAGATGAGCAAGTAGTACAACAAATTGCCAAATACGAAAATTTAATTCGTGAACACGGTGCTGAGAATATTGAAATTCAAAACCGTGGCAAGCGTCGTCTGGCTTATGAAATTCAAAAGCATCGTGATGGCGTTTATATTCAACTCAACTACACAGGTCCTGGAACTGTGATCGCAATTATGGAGCGCGCAATGCGATTAAGCGAAGAAGTTATTCGCTACATGACAGTCAAACAAGAAGTTCCCAAAGAAAAGCCAGAAGAAGAAGTTGTAGCAGCTTAATAACAACATTTTCCGAAGTAATTTAGTTAGAATTTTAGCAGTATGGCTTGTGTCATGCTGCGACATCAGAAATTTAATAATTTAATCAGAATTTCAGCTAAATGTGTGGGGTTAAACAAATACCCAAATATGCTATTGCCATCTTTTAATTAATTATTTTACTCAAATTTCTCGGTGTATGATATAATCGGCGCAAGTCAAAAATCAAGTATAACTGTATATATATTAAGTAAGAGCTTTAAGTAACTGTGAGCCAATCTGATATACCAAACATCCAAGAACTGTCTACTGAAATATCGCAGTTGCGTCAAGACTTGCAACTGCGAGATCAATTAGTCCAACAGTTATCTCAAGAACTATTCCGGCTAGTCAAGGGTAATACTGACTTTACACCACCAAAATCTGAGCCAGAAATAGATTTAAATCAATTACAGGCTTTAAGAGATCAAATCCAAGCTGTGGAACAGCAGGTGACTTTCTACCAAGAGCAAATTACGAATCGTGATACTGAAATTTACCAGTTAAGACAGTCAGTTCAAGAACTAACTGATCGTAGCAGAATGTTGGAACAGGTGGTACAGGAGTTACCCCAAATTTACCGTCGTAAGTTTGAGGAACGCATGACACCAGTACGAGACAAAGTAGCAATCTTACAAAGAGAAAACCGCCAATTGCAAGCTGAATTGCAAAGTGTGAGTTATCGTTTAGCGCTTAAAAACCGCTACACAAACCATGGGGGTATTGATTTACCAACTTTTCCCCGTTCGGAAGTTGCACCCAATAATGTACCTGCTGCCCAAAATGTGTAATAGTCAGATCCCCGACTTCTTAAAGAAGTCGGGGATCTTTTTGTTTACTTTAATCAACCCAATATTATTCAGTTTTTTACTAATTCCTTCAGGTCATGATCTACCATTAGTTCTACTAATTGCTCAAAGGAATATTGGGGTTTCCAACCTAATTGTTTTTGAATTTTGTCAATGTTACCCAACAATTGCACTGATTCATCCGGTCGGTAAAATGACGGATCAACTACTACGTAATCTTGCCAATTTAACCCAACAAATTTAAAAGCGCACTCGACTAATTCCTTAACTGAGTGGGTTTCACCACTAGCAATAATATAATCATCAGGCTGCTGTTGCTGTAGCATCAACCACATAGCGTGTACGGCATCTTTGGCGTAGCACCAATCACGACGGGCATCTAAATTTCCCAATTTTAATTGATTAGCTAATCCCAGCTTAATCATGGCCGCAGTCCGGGTGATTTTACGAAATACAAATTCTGCACCCCGACGGGGTGATTCGTGAGTATAAGTAATACCGCAGCAAGTGTAAAGGTTATATTGTTGGCGATAATTGATAGTCATCCAATGGGCGTATGCTTTGGCAACACCGTAGGGATTGCGGGGACGGAAGGCTGTAAAGGCTGACCAAAAACTTCACTGCTGGAGGCTTGGTAAAATCTCGCATCAGGTTTACAACGACGAATGGATTCTAAGAGACGAGAAACACCCAAAGCAGTATATTCAGCCGTTAAAGATGGTTGTGTCCAAGATGTAGGAATATAGCTTTGGGAAGCAAGGTTATAAATTTCAT